>NZ_NOXS01000016.1 GCF_002251735.1 Elstera cyanobacteriorum
GATAATATTCACATCGGCGCTGGCGATGCTCATATCACTGTCTCTGGTGGCGATGACATCGTCTCCGTCGGGGTGGGAACCCACACCATTGATCTCGGGAGCGGCAACAACTCTCTCATCTTTGGAACGGCTTCCAATATGACCGTCACCGCCGGAAGCGGCGATGATTATGTTGCCAATAATGACGCCCTACAGTCCGCAAACACCTATAACATCACCCTTGGAAACGGTAACAACCAGTTCTATGGTTATTACTCAACCGTTGGCGCTACAGTTACGAGTGGCAGCGGTAATGACATCATCCAGACCGGCAGCGGTTCTAATTTTATTCGGGCTGGAGCCGGTAATAACCGGGTGGATGCGGATGCCCTAGTGTTTGGGTTTACCACGGTGAACGATATTGGAACCGGTAACGGCAACGATACAATAACGACTGGGAATGGTACAGATACGATTATTTCGGGCGCCGGGTCAGACAATATTTCCGGGTATGATGGCAATAAGACTGTAACTGCTACCGGTATCGCTACGGATACCGTCACCATCAGCTTCGGTAATGGTACTCACGTCATCCAAACCGGCAACAGTCAGGATAATATTCACATCGGCGCTGGCGATGCTCATATCACTGTCTCTGGTGGCGATGACATCGTCTCCGTCGGGGTGGGAACCCACACCATTGATCTCGGGAGCGGCAACAACTCTCTCATCTTTGGAACGGCTTCCAATATGACCGTCACCGCCGGAAGCGGCGATGATTATGTTGCCAATAATGACGCCCTACAGTCCGCAAACACCTATGATGTTACCCTAGGAGATGGCAACAACCAGTTCTATGGTTATTACTCAACCGTTGGCGCTACGGTTACAAGTGGCAGCGGCAATGACATCATCCAAACCGGCAGCGGCTCCGTTGTTATTAATGCCGGCGACGGCAATAACACGGTATATTCCGACGCCTTGGGTTTCGGTTACACAACGACAAGCGATATTACCACTGGCGCTGGAAATGACAGTATCTATGTCGGTAACGGGATGAGCACGGTCAGTGCAGGCCTCGGGGACGATAACATTTACATCGGAAGCGCCCCAACTCTCACGCTCATCTACACCGGCGGTCTGGACAGTGTGAGCGGCGCAGTCGGCGCCCTCATCCTCGACATCGACCCCGCCGCTACCCTCGACTTCTCAGCAGGCTATCTCGTCGCCACCATCGACGCGGCCAACGTACTGACCGTGACCGGTATCACCGATATCTCCCAGGTCACGCTGATCTAAGCAGGCACCGCGACGATCATCACAATCGCCTGGGCCAGCGGCACTTCGTCCGTCAGCGTCAGGTGAATTTCGGCGGTCATCCCTTCGGGGGTGATCGCCTTTAATCGTTCGAGCGCCCCGCCCGTGAGGCGCAAGGTCGGGCGGCCGCTGGGCAGGTTGATCACCACCATATCGCGCCAGAACACCCCGTGGCGGAACCCCGTGCCGAGGGCTTTGGCGCAGGCTTCTTTTGCTGCGAAGCGTTTGGCGTAGGTGGCGGCGGGATGGGCGCGGCGTTCGGCCTTTGCCTGCTCTTCCGGCGCGAACACCCGGTCGCGAAAACGGTCGCCGAATCTCTCCAGCGACCGTTCGATGCGGCGGATGTCGCAGAGATCGTTGCCGATCCCCAGGATCATCAGCTCTTAGCCTGCTTCGTCAACGGAATATCGATTTTGATCGACAGTTCCTTAAGCCGCGCCGGGTCGACCGGGCTGGGGGCCTGCATCAGCAAATCTTCCGCCTTCTGGTTCATCGGGAAGCAGACGACTTCGCGGATATTCGGCTCGTCAGCCAGCAGCATGACCATACGGTCAACGCCCGGGGCCGAGCCGCCGTGCGGCGGCGCGCCGAACTTGAAGGCGTTGAGCATCCCGCCGAAGCGCGCTTCCACCTCCTCATTCTTGTACCCGGCGATTTCGAACGCCTTATACATGATTTCCGGCAGATGGTTGCGGATGGCGCCCGACGACAGCTCGATGCCGTTGCATACGATATCATACTGATAGGCGTTGATCGTCAGCGGGTCTTTGGTCAGCAAAGCCTCCAGCCCGCCCTGCGGCATGGAGAAGGGGTT
Source organism: Elstera cyanobacteriorum (assembly GCF_002251735.1). Lineage (NCBI taxonomy): Bacteria > Pseudomonadati > Pseudomonadota > Alphaproteobacteria > Rhodospirillales > Rhodospirillaceae > Elstera > Elstera cyanobacteriorum. The sequence goes on from NZ_NOXS01000016.1 coordinate 2,111, forward strand.
GTGGCTAAAGTCGATCTGGCCGGTTTCTTCGTTCAGCTCGTACATCGGGAAATCGACGATCCAGCAGAAATGGAAGATGCCCGGGTCGATCAGGTTCAGCTCTTCGCCCAGGCGCTTACGGGCTTGGCCGGCGAATTTTTCCGCCACCAGCTTCTTATTGCAGACGAAGAACAGCGCATCACCCGGCTGCACGCCAGATTTTTCCGCCAGCAGCTTCAACGCGTCCGGCCCGATGAACTTGGCGATGGGGCCTTTGGCCTCGCCGTTCTTATCCCACAGGATATAGCCGAGGCCCGGATGGCCTTCACCCTTCGCCCAATCGTTGAGCTTATCGAAGAAGCTGCGCGGCTGTTCCGACACTTGCGGCGCCGGAATGGCGCGCACGACGGCGCCGCCCGCCACCATGTTCTTGAAGGCGTTGAAGGTCACATCCTCGCGGGTGAAAACCTCCGTCACATCGGCAATGATGATCGGGTTGCGCAGGTCCGGCTTGTCCGACCCATATTTCAGCATCGATTCTTCGTAGGCGATGCGCTGGAACGGATAGGGCGTGACCACCTTACCGTTGGAAAATTCCTCGAACACCCCGTGCAGCACCGGTTCGATGGCGGCGAACACGTCTTCCTGGGTTACGAAGCTCATTTCGAAATCGAGCTGGTAGAATTCACCGGGGCTACGATCGGCACGGGCGTCTTCATCGCGGAAGCAGGGGGCGATCTGAAAGTAGCGGTCGAAGCCCGCGACCATCAGCAACTGCTTAAACTGCTGCGGTGCCTGCGGCAGGGCGTAGAAGCGGCCCGGATGCATACGGGCGGGCACCAGGAAGTCGCGCGCCCCTTCAGGGGAAGAGGAGGTGAGGATCGGCGTTTGGAACTCGGTGAACCCCTGCTCGATCATCCGGCGGCGCAGGCTAGCGATGACGTTGGAGCGCAGGACAATGTTCTTGTGAATACGCTCGCGCCGCAGATCGAGGAAGCGGTACCGCAAGCGCGTATCTTCCGGGAATTCGGCGTCGGAATTTACCTGCAGCGGCAGCACCTCGGCGGTCGATTGCAGGTTATACTCCGTCACCTGCACTTCAATCTCGCCGGTCGGCAGGCCGGAATTGACGGTTTCGGCGCTCCGGTCAACCACCGTGCCAACCACGGTGATAACGCTCTCCACGCGCACGGCGCTGGCGGCCTCAAAGAAGGGCGCGGCGCTATCGATGACCAACTGAGTAATGCCGTAATGGTCGCGCAGGTCGATGAACAGCAACTGCCCATGATCGCGCTTGCGATGCACCCAGCCCGAAAGGCGCACGGTCTGGCCGGTTTCGGCGCGGGTCAAAGCGTTGCAAGTATGCGTGCGATAGGCGTGCATGAAGAAACTTCCCAGCGGATAAATCAGAATAGGCGGCAAAGCCACACGCTTTGGGGTCGAATGTCAAGGGTCGGCTAGGCTGACTTGCGACTCTGTGTTATAGCGGCAGCTATGATGATCCAAGACTCTGCCGCCCTTGCGGCCCTCTGTGCCAGCCTTGCCGAAGAAGCCTATGTGACGGTCGATACCGAGTTTATCCGGGATAAGACCTATTGGCCGCAGCTTTGCCTCGTGCAAGTCGCGGGAGCGTCGGTCGCCGCCGCGATTGATCCGCTGGCCGAGGGCATCGACCTAACCCCGTTGTTCGATCTTCTCGCCAATCCCGCCGTGCTGAAGGTGTTCCACGCCGCCCGGCAGGATTTGGAAATCTTCGTCAACCTGACTGGCAAAGTCCCCGCCCCGATTTGGGATAGTCAGGTGGCGGCCATGGTGTGCGGTTTTGGCGAAAGCGCGAGTTACGAGACGCTGGCGGGCAAGCTGGCGGGCGCGCGGATCGATAAAAGCTCGCGCTTTACCGATTGGTCGGCGCGGCCCCTGACCGATAAGCAGCTTTCCTATGCGCTGTCGGACGTAACGCACCTGCGGGTGATTTACGAGAAACTCAGCAAGCGCATCGCTAAGGCCGAGCGCGAGGCTTGGGTGCAGGAGGAAATGGCCATCCTCACCGACCTTAAGACCTATCAGACCGACCCGGACGCCGCGTGGCAGCGCCTGCGCCCGCGCACGAATAATCGGCGCTTCCTGGGCATCTTGAAGGAACTGGCGGCTTGGCGCGAGGCGGAAGCCCAGCGCAAGAATATCCCCCGTCAGCGCCTGCTGAAGGACGAGGCGCTGCTGGAAGCCGCCGCCAATGCCCCCAAATCGGCCAATGATCTCGGTCGCATGCGGGCACTCACGAAGGGCATGGCTGAAGGGTCGGTCGGGCAAGCCATTCTCGCCGCCGTCGAACGCGCCAACGCGCTGCCGGAAGCCGATCTTCCCTCGCTTCCCGATAAGGCCGACATTCCTGGCGGTCGCACGGCGTTGATCGAGCTTCTGAAGGTGCTGCTGAAAGCCAAATGCGACACGCACGATGTGGCGCAAAAGCTGATCGCGACCAGCGCCGATCTCGAAATCCTGGCGGTGGAGGACGAACCCGCCATCCACGCCCTCGCCGGTTGGCGGCGGGAGGTGTTCGGCAATGATGCGCTGGCATTAAAGCGCGGCGAGTTGGCGCTAACGGTTAAGGGCGACGCTATTCGGATTATCCGGCTCTAACCGATGCTCAAGCTGCTTGGCGACCGGCGTTTTCTGCCACTGTTCATTGCCCAGTTCCTGGGGGCGCTGAACGATAATCTGTTCAAGAACGCGCTGGCGATTCTGGTGGTCTATCGGCTGGAGCCCGACCCGGATAAAGCCCAGGCCCTAGCGGGGTTGGCGACGGCGCTGTTCGTGCTGCCCTATTTCCTGGCCTCCGCTTTCGCCGGGACGCTCGCCGACCGGAAACCTAAGGCGATGCTGACGCGCTGGGTTAGGCTGATTGAGGTACCTGCCCTGCTGCTCGGTCTCGCCGGGCTGGTCTTGGGGTCGGTCCCGCTCTTATTTGCGGCGCTGATCGGCATGGGTATCCTCTCGACGTTCTTCAGTCCGCTCAAATTCTCGCTGCTGCCCGAACTGCTGCCGCCGGACGATCTTGCACGCGGCAATGCGCTGTTTGCCGCCACCACCTTCGTCGCCATTCTGATCGGGACGATTATGGGGGCGGAATTGGTACGGCTGGACAATGGCCCCTGGATCGCCGGGCTGACCGGGCTTGGTATCGCCGTGCTGGCGTGGCTCGCCTGCCGGGCCTTGCCGCCCACCCCGGCGCTAAAGCCTGATTTGCCGCTGCGCTGGAATATCCTGGCCGACACTTGGGCGGTCTGCCGCGATACCCTGGCCTCCCCCGCCCTGCGCCGCACCGTGCTGGGTATTTCCTGGTTTTGGATGCTCGGCGCGGTTCTGCTCGCGCAACTGCCCGGACTGGTGCGCAACCGGATCGGCGCCGATGAGCAGGTGGTAACTTTCTTCCTGGCGCTGTTTTCCATCGGCATCGGCGTTGGTGCCGGGATTTGCGGGCGGTTACTGCGCGGCGATGTCAAATCTTGGCCGGTTGGGATTGGCGCGCTTGGGATGGCCCTGGCCTGTGCCGACCTTTGGTTGGCACTACCGGGGACCCCCGCCGGTGGGGCGCTCACCCCCCTGCCCGCGTTCCTCGCCGCGCCCGGCAACTGGCGGTTGATCGGCGATTTCGCGCTGCTGGCGGTCGCGGGCGGGATCTATACCGTGCCGCTCTATACGCTGCTGCAAGCCCGCGCCGCGCCAGAAGCCCGCGCCCGCGCCGTTGCCACCAATAATATTATCAATGCGTTGATGATGGCCGTCGGCACCGCAGGCACCGCCGTTCTGCCGATGCTGGCGCTGAGCGTGCCGGATTTTCTGCTGATCCTCGGCGGTAGCCTGCTGCTGCTCGCCCTGCCCCTGGCGCGGACGGCGCAGCAGGCTTAGCCTTTCGGCGCCCCGAGCAGGATAACCACCACCCCGGTAAGGCAGAGACCCGCCCCGGCCCAATCGGTCAACACGGGGCGGACGCCTTCGATACCCCAAAGCCAGGCAAGCGACGCCAGAATATAGATGCCGCCATAGGCCGCGAAAGTTCGGCCCGCCGCTGCCTGCTCGACCAGGGCCAAGGCTCCGGCGAATAGGATCAACAACCCAACGCCCGGCAGCAGCCACAGCGCCGATTTATCCAGCCGCCACCAGGCCCAAAAAGCAAAGCAGCCGCCGATTTCGGCGGCGGCTGCAATGATATAGAGGGCCAGGGTCTTCATGGGACCGGGTTACTTCTCGCCGCGCATGACGCGGGCTTTCTCCCGACCCCAATCGCGTTCTTTTTCGCTCGCCCGCTTATCCTGCTTCTTCTTCCCCTTGGCGATGCCGAGTTCAAGTTTGGCGATGCCCCGGTCGTTGAAGTAGAGGCCGATAGGGATCAAGGCGATGCCCTCGCGCTTAATCGCCCCGATCAGCTTATTGCGCTCTTTCCCGTGCAATAGCAGCTTGCGCGGGCGGCGTTCTTCGTGGTTTTCCCGCGCCTGCTTGTAGGTGGGGACATGGGCGTTGAACAGCCAGATTTCCCCAGCCATCTGCTGGGCATGGGCTTCGTTGATGCTGGCGTGCCCCTGGCGAATGGATTTCACCTCGCTGCCCATCAGCACCAGACCGCATTCGATCCGCTGTTCGATGAAGTAATCGAAGGTCGCGCGGCGGTTGAGCGCCGCGTACCTATCGCCAGGGCGGGGTGCCATTAGCCGAGCAGCCCTGCCTGCTTCAAAGCAGCTTCCACCTTTGCCCGCCCCGCCGCCGACAGCGGTGCGATGGGCAGGCGGCAGTCTGCTGCGCCGAGACCGAGCAGCGAGGCGGCATATTTCACCGGCGCCGGGCTGGTTTCGCAGAACATCGCTTCATGCACCGGATAGAGGCGCTCGTTGATTTCCATCGCTTTTTTCAGATCGCCCGCCACCCAGGCATCGTGCATCTGGGCGATCAGGCCCGGCGCGATATTGGCCGTGACCGAAATGCAGCCGACGCCGCCCTGCACCAGATGCGCCAGCGCGGTCGCATCCTCGCCCGAAAGCTGGATGAAGCGCTTGCCGCAGGTCAGCGTCTGGCGCAGCGGGCGCACGAGGTCCGCCGTTGCATCCTTCACCCCGACGATGCGCGGCAGTTCGGCAAGACGGCCCATGGTTTCCGGCGTCATATCCACAACCGACCGGCCGGGAATATTGTAAATGAAGACCGGCAGGTCCGCCGCGTCATGCACCGCCTTGAAGTGCAGATACAGGCCTTCCTGGCTGGGCTTATTGTAATAGGGCGTGACGACCAGCGCCCCTTCCGCCCCGGCCTTTTCAGCGTGGCGGATAAAATCGACGGCTTCTTCGGTCGAGTTCGACCCGGCCCCGGCGATCACCGGCACCTTGCCCTTGGCGACTTCCAGGCAGAGTTCGACCACGCGCTTATGTTCGGTATGGCTCAGCGTCGGCGATTCGCCGGTGGTGCCGACCGGAACCAGGGCATCGGTGCCCTGCTCGATCTGCCAGGCGCACAGTTTCTGGAACGCGGCCTCGTCCACTTTCCCGTCTTTGAACGGGGTAAGCAGCGCGACCATCGACCCGTGAAACTTCTGCATCTGAGTGCCTGACACCGACATTTTCTGTATCCTTGGTTGACCACTATGGGTTCCGCGACACTAGCCGCGCGCGCGGGCAGAAGACAAGCCTTCCGGCACGATCCGGCTGCATAGAGGGGGCCGGGGCCACGCGCGGCTCTTGCCCCAGCTTCGGGGCGCGCATACACTCGCGCTCATGATCGTCTTACGGAACCGGTCCACCGCCCCCCGCAGCCCCTTGTCGCTCGTGCGCACGCTGGGCATGGGCGCGGGTATGATGGCCCTGCTGCTCGGCAGTTTGCCTGGGGTTAGCCAGGCAACCGCCCCGGCCCCGCAAACCAAACAATCCCCGGCAAAACCGGTTGCGGCCAAACCGGCGCCCGTGAAACCGGCGACCGATGCGAAAGCCAAAACGGCGCCAAAACCCGCTGGCGACGGTAAATCGAAACCGGCCGCGAAACCTTTGGTCCCAACCAAAGTCAAAGCCGCCGGGGCAGGCGCCGCCGCCTTGACCGGGGCCGCCGCCGCGAAATCCGCCGTTGCCAATAGTGCTGACGCCTATTATCGCGCCGCCTTCCTCGGCCTTGATGCGGGCAAGCCGCTCCCGACGACCCCGCCCCCCTCCACCGATCCGTTGCTCGATAAAGTGCTGAAATGGGCAGCGCTGGTAAAAGGCCTGGGCGGCAGCGGGTTCGAGGATGTTGCCGGCTTTCTAAAAGATCATCCCGAGTGGCCGGGCCAGGCGCAATTGCGCCGCAGGGCCGAAGATTTTCTGCTGACGGAACCGTCTGATAGTTTCGTCGTGCAATGGTTCGACGCCAACCCGCCGCAAAGCCGGGAAGGCCGCCAGCGTTACGCCGATGGCCTCGCCGTCGTCGGGCGCGCGGCGGATTCAGCGAGTTGGGTGCGGCGCTCCTGGGCGGAAGATAGTTTCTCGCCGGTCGAAGAAGCTGCGTTCGCGGCCCGCTACGCCGAGATTCTGCGCCCGGACGATCACCGGACCCGCGCCGACCGCGCCCTAGCGCGCGACGGCAATGATACGGCGCAACGCCTGCTGCCCCGCCTCGCCCCGCCAGATCAAGCCGCCATCAGCGCGCGCCTATCGATCCGGAGCGGCACCGATCCCGAAACCGTGCTGGCGCGGCTCGACAAAACCGTGGCCCGCGATTCGGGTGTTATTTTCGATGCAATCCGCGCCCTGCGCCGCGCCGGGAAAGACGAGGCCGCCCGGGCGCTTCTCTCCGTCAAGGTCGACGGTAGCTTGCGCCCGGACCAATGGTGGACCGAACGCGATCTCCAAGCCCGTCGCCTGCTGCGCGAAGGCGATGCCGAAACAGCCTATCGCGTCGCCGCCGCCCACGGGCTTCCCCCCGGATCAGCGGAATTTGCCGAGGCGGAGTTTTTAAGTGGTCTGATTGCCCTGCGCTGGCACAAACAGCCGGAAACCGCTTTCAGTCACTTTCAGGCGCTGCTGAACAATAGTAAGACGCCGCCCAGCCAATCGCGTGGGGCCTTCTGGTCTGCCCGCGCCGCCCTGGCGCTGAACCGGCCGGACGAGGCCAAGCAATGGCTGATGCGTGCCGCCGCCTTCCCGGCGTCCTTCTACGGTCAATTAGCAACCGCGCTGATCGGCGACAATGTGCCAGGGCGTCTGCCGCCCGAGACGATTTTAACCGGGGCGGAGAAGCAGAGGTTCAATTCCCTCGAACTCGCCCGCATCGTCCGCCGCCTGTCTGAAATCGGTCTGCCGGAGAAGTCGGACCCCTTCCTGTTTCGTCTGGCGGAAGGTGGGCTAGAGCGCGCGGAGGGGGCAGCCCAGCTTGCCGCCAGCCTCGGGCGGACCGAAACCGCCGTCTTGATCGCCCGCCGCGTCTATCGCGATGGCACGCTGCTGCCTGAGAGCGGTTATCCGATCCTGCCGCAAGTGCTGCAAGAGTCGCCCGAACCGGCGCTGGTCCATGCCATTATCCGCCAGGAAAGCAATTATTCCCCTACCGCCGTCAGCCGGGTTGGTGCGCGCGGGTTGATGCAGCTTATGCCCGCGACGGCCAAGCAGGTCGCCGGGCGCCTCGGTCTCGCCCATAGCGACAGCCGCCTGACCGCCGAACCGGGCTATAATGTGCAACTGGGGCAAGCCTATCTGGCGACCGTGCTTGACCAGTTTAACGGTGATTACGCGCTGGCCATCGCCTCCTACAATGCCGGTCCCGGGCGCGTGCGCCAGTGGCTGCGCGACTATGGCGATCCCGGCACCGACCTTGAAGGTTGGCTAACCTGGATTGAGCAAATCCCCTTCACCGAAACCCGCAATTACGTTCAGCGCGTTTTAGAAGGCGTCGCGGTTTACCGTGACCGTCTGCGCCTGACCGCCCCTCAACCGCATCCAGCCGCCACGATCCTATCGGCTTGGTGCCTCAGCGAATGCGGGCCGCTTCCCGGCCGCCTGCCTTGATCCCATCCCGAATGACCGACCCCGCCACCAGCCCCGCCATCGACCCGTTTTGCACGATCACCGCCTGCGTTTTCGATGCATACGGCACCCTGTTCGATATCGCTTCGCCCGTCCAGCGCATGGGGCCACGGTTGGGCGAGAAGGGCGCCGAACTCATCGGCCTATGGCGGCGGCGCCAGCTTGAGTATTCCTGGCTGCGCAGTCTGATGAACCGCTACTGCGATTTCTGGCAGATTACCGAAGAATCGCTGGATTATGCCCTTGGGGCTTTGAAGTTTCCCGCCGATGCCGGGCTGCGCCAAGATCTCCTCGATACGTTCCTGACGCTAGATGCTTTCCCCGATGCCGTGCAGACCCTGCGGTTACTGCGGGAAAACGGCTTCCGCACCGCCATTCTGTCGAACGGGACGCCAACCATGCTGCATGCGGCGGGCGATGCGGCGGGGGTGACACCGCTGATCGATCTCTTGCTCTCGGTCGAATCGACCGGCTGCTATAAGCCCGATCCATCGGTCTATCGCCATGCCGTGCAACGGCTGGACGTACCGCCAGAACGAGTGCTGTTCGTCTCCGCCAATGGGTGGGATGTCGCGGGGGCAACCGCCTATGGGCTGCGCACGGTCTGGATCAACCGTAACGGTCTGCCGATTGAGGAATTAGGCCTTCAACCGACGGCAACCTTGACCAGCCTGAGTAATCTCGTCGGTTTACTGCGCTTGCCGCGCTAAAATGGCTCAATCCAGCGCCGTCTGAAGATTGGCCATTACGCGGCGCAGGCTTGCCAGGAAAGCGGCGATTTCTGGTGCGTCCAGCCCAGCCAACGCAGCGGCATTGACGCGCGCTGCCGCATCCGTCGCTGCGGCTTCCAGCGCGACCGCCCGAGCGGTTGGAAAAATAAGCTGCACCCGTCCATCTTGGGGATGGGGGCGGCGTTCGATCAGCCCATCCCGCTCCATCCGGCCCAGGGTATTGGCCATCGTCGCCTGTTCGACGCTTAGGCGCTCAACCAACTGGCGCTGACTAAGGCCCGCCTCGCGCCAAAGAACCAGCAGCACCATGAACTGCGCCGGCGCTAGATTGAGCGGCTTCAACCGCTCGGACAGGGCAATGCCGAACAGCCGGGCTAGGTGATTGACCAGATACCCGGCGGATGTGTCCTTCTCAAAATGCATAGCAGGCAATCTTTCTGAATCACTCACACCAATTGAATAGCACGCTATTCATATGGGATAGTTACCGCATCGCTTCTAAACGAAAGGATGGACGACATGCGACGAAAACTTCTCTTGGCCCCCCTTCTCGCCCTGACCTTAGGCACGGTTGCACGAGCCGAGGGACTCGTGTTGTCAGAGCGCGAAGGGTCAGACGGAACCACCTTTATCGATCAACTGAAAGCCGAGGAAACGGGGCCGATTGTTCTGATCAATCTGTTCGACGTCGCCCCGGAAGACGCGGCCGATTTCCACACCCGCTGGACGGCGGCGGCAGATGTGCTGCGGCGCAAGCCGGGGTTTGTGACCACAACCCTGCACCGGGCGGTTGGCGCCTCGCGGCTCTGGCTCAATCGGGCAGAATGGCGGAGCCTTCAAGATTTTCGCGCCGCCATGCGCTCCGATGATTTTCTCGCCATCGCCAAGACGATGAAACAACAGGGGTTCCGCCGGATTTATACCGCCGAACCGACGCAAGGGCCGCTTAGTTTCCCGTAATCAGGCAGCGGTTTCCTGTTGGGTCAGGAGCAAGCGGCCGGCAGCCTCCTCACTGTCCTTGGTTTCCAGCAGCGATGCCAAGCGGCGGCACATGCCTTCGAGCCGCGCCCCGGCTTCCATCGATAGAATATCGTGATGAATATCGCCGGTAATGCGGGCGGTCCGGGTCAAGATAACTTCCTTCGCCCGGATCGTGCCGGTCACACTGCCCGACACGCGCACGGTTTCGGCCGAAATATTGCCACGCACCAGCGCGCTATCGCCGACCGTCAGCACCCGTGCATCAATATCGCCCTCGACCGTCCCGTCGAGATGCACTTCGCCCGACGACGTGACATTGCCGGTCACGGTAAAATCGGTCGATAGGATTGATGGAACCCCCATTGCCCCCTTGGGCGCGGTTTCGGTTTCACGGCGGCTATTTGATCTTGAGAACATTGCTCGCAGCCTTCATGAAATTAGCGGGGTCCAACGGGCGGCCATTGACCACCACTTCGTAATGCAGATGAATACCCGACGCGCGGCCCGAGCGGCCCATCAGGCCGAGAACCGTGTTCCGGTCAACTTCCTGGCCGTCCGTCACGCTTAATTCATCCATGTGCGCGTAGCGCGTGCGGATAGAATACCCGTGATCGACTTCGACCAGACGGCCATATTGCGGGTGCCAACCGGCAAAAACAACCTTGCCGGGTGCCCCTGGCCGAATAGGCGTGCGCAATGCGGCCTGAAGATCAAGCCCTTCGTGCAGTGCCGCCCGTCCGTTGAACGGGTCGCGGCGGTAGCCGAAGCCCGACATGACGGCATAATCGGCCTTCACCGGCACGGCCATCGGTAGCGAGGTCAGCACGGGACGCAGCACTTCCAGCTTTTCCAGTGCGGTGCCAAGTTCAGTGCTCTTGCCCTGCACTTCCGGGGCTAGGCCCTTCACCTGCTCCGACCAGGGAACGAAGGGACCGCCGCGTGCACCGCGGCCATCGCGCCCATTGAAGATCGGTGCGAGGCGCTTGGGATCGACCCCCGCCGCCGCGAATACCGCCTCGACCTTCTGCAAGGCCCCCTGGGTGCGTTCCTGCAACTTGCTGAGCGCTTGCTGCTGCTGCTGGGTTAGCGACGCCATATGCGTCTCGATCTGATTTGCCTTTTCGACCGCAGCATCCCGCTCGGCAACCGCTTGGCGGCGGCCGGCCTGGGCTTGATCAACCACCTGCTGCTTTTGCACCAAAATCTTCTCAAGCTCGACCGTGCGGTTCTGCGCCATCAGCAATTCGCCTTCCAAGCGGGCGATATTGCGATCAATGGCGGCACGCGCGGCGGCGGCGCGGCGGCGCTCGTCTTCGGTAGAAACAACCCGGGAGCGCATGACCGACACGTCGGTTTGCAGTAAATCGTTGCGTTCCGACAGGTTAGTCAATTCGCTTTCGAGATTATGCAGTTGCTTGCGCAGGGCATCTTCCGCCGAGGCATAACGTTCCTTTTCAGTCTCCGAATCCTCAAGTCGATTGTGGATGGAGGCCAGATCGTTCCGCAGACCTTCGTTCTGTTCGATTAATGTTAATAAATAGGAGCGATAATAATTCAAATCTTTGGTGATCGACAGGAATTTACCGTGCTGGCTTGAAACTTCTTCGATTAATTCATGGTAGGCGATGCGGGTACGTTCGATTTCGGCGTTCTTTTTATCGACTTTATAGGATTGATAGCCATAGCCGATACTGCCGACGAGCGCCCAAACCCCAAAAACCAAAACCCCTGCCGCCGTGCAGGTTTGCATCCGGGTCGAAAGTGTCAGCGCCCGGACGGAAACGCCTTCGCGGATCACGATCTGCCGTTCGGGAAACCAACGGCGGGCCAAGCTCTTTAAACGTTCGCCAATCGGCTGCCGGATATCCGCAGACTGCATCAAACGCTCATCTCCCTGTCCGGCAGCCAGGGAGTACCCCTGGAAAAACCCGCCTTGGTTAAACCGTCACTTTCGGACGGTGGGATCGGAAGCCTCTCGCTTCAGCGTATGTCTTTTATATTTGTGATAAGTTCGAGACAAATCTCGGGAGACATTACGCGGAGTCTTTGGTACTTGAAGCGCCCCCCCCCGGCAACAAGTTTGGTCGAAGCTGGGGCAGATTTTTTTCGATATTTCCGCATTTCAGGGGTTGACCCGTGCCTGTATCACACCTTCAAAGCGGTTGCTGATCCAACCTATTTGCGGTGTACTTTAACCCATTGGTCTGTATTATTAATTCTTGTCAGAGCAACCCAAGGCGGCACTTTCTGCACTCGATATTCCGCTGGCGCTTCCTATAGACTAAGGGATGAGCCGAGACTGGAGGGGCGATGCTTTCGCGTAAATTTGACCGGGCGGATTTCGATGCACGCGCCTTGCGCGCCGATTTCGAAGAACTGGGGGCGCGGCTAAGCACTGAAGCCAGCGACCTGCGGCGGCGCTTGCACGAACTTTATTATCCCGCCTTCGGCCCGGTCGATGGGCTGATGAAACGGCAGGTTCTGCGCCAGTTCAAAGCCTGGGAAGATTATTTCCGCGCCCATGCCAGCCAGATTTTCGCCCACGCCCGCGAGGTAGAGGAAAAACTCGCCTACTCCCTAACCCTCGAGGGCCGTGCCGAGTTGAAGATCATCGCCGAGACGCTGCGCGACCGGCGAGCAACGACCGATCTTCTGTTTCGGGCCTTAGCCGCCAAGATGCGCCAAGCCACGACCGCCGTGTCGCTGGATGCCGAGCCGATCTACGATTTTTGCCAGGTTTTGGAACAGCTTGGCCTGTTCTTTCGCCTAACTGCCGTTGGCCTGTATCAGCCCGATGCCGCCAAAGCCGCCCTGGGGCGCGATCCGCGCTACCTTGATGTCGATTGGGAGGTGCTGCGCCGCTGGGCCGAAGGGTTGCCCGATCAAATGCGCCCGCAGCGCCCTACCGATACCGGCCTGCTACGCGCGGCCCCATCCACGCCCCCCGTTCAAACCGCTCCACGCCCCTCCGAACCGGAGGCCGAGGATGCAGAGAGCGAGGAACTTCCAGCCCTGCCCGCGCCGACTGCCGAGCGCCGCGAGCGGCGGCGGACCCGGTAGATGGCCGTCCGTCTGCCGCGCCCACCGGGGGGCCTGCTCTCGCCGCGCGGCCTGCTGCTCCGTTTGGGCGAGGTCAGCGCCAGCATTCGAGCGGCTATCTTCTTCGCCTATTGGTTGTTTCTGGCCGCAATGGGAATTTTGGGCGGGATCGGCGTCATCCCCAGCCTGCTAACAGCACTGCAGGCGCTTGCCCTACTCGCCGGGTTGGTCGCGCTGCAACGCTGGAGCGAAATGATGCTGCCCGGCAGCAACGGCGGGCGGTTGGCGCTGTTTAGCGTCACCGCCCTCACCCTCGTTGTCGGCTGGTTTATTCTGTTCGTTCCAGCACTACTGCTCATTGCGTTGCTGCTGTGGGGCCTATTTGCCCTGCCGCTTTGGCTGATTCGCTGAGCTTAGGCGCCATTGGTATGGGTTGACGCCCGGGACTGGGCGGCCTGCTGCGCCGCTTGACGCGCCAAGCGTTTTTCACGACGCTCCGGCGCCGACATGATCCACCACGCAAGCGTGATGAAACCGATCAGCATGCCAACTGTGATATAGAGTGCATAATCGCCCAGCATGTCCTTGAAGGCCGCGCCGAACAGATAGCCTGTTCCAGCAAACGACACCGCCCAAACCCCGGCGGCAATAAAATTCAAAATGCTGAAGCGCGCCCAGGAAATCCCGCTCATGCCAACCGCAAAAGAGCTGACGTTACGCACCCCGTAAATGAAGCGGAACGATAGAATGAAGCCCGTGTTATAGCGATGCAATAGGTCCATCGCCCGGGCAACGCGCGGTTCCCATTTCGGGAATTTCTTGATCAACGTCGCCCCATAGCGGCGCCCTAAGAAGAAATAGACCTGATCGCCGCAAAAACTGCCAATCCAGGCACAGGCGATGAGCGTAGGCAGAGACAGCAGCCCAAGGTGCGCGGCATAGCCCGCAAAAATAACGAAGGTTTCCCCCTCGACAGCGGTCCAAAGGAATGTGATGACATAAAAAATATCACCATATTCTTGTATTTTTGCCAGAATTTCTTGCACGCTTGCCCCGTTTCCGCCAATCGCCCGCCGGTCTTAATGCTCGTTGGATCCGAGATTTTTAGACCCTGAGTGTCGCCGCCTTTGTGTAAAGATTAGGTTAAGACTGCGTTATACAGTTCCCCTGCTTGAGCACCCTTTCGATATGACACAGGCGCCCCCTACCTGGCTACCTGTCTGTTGCGCGAAACGCGCCTAAATCGAAACGTCGCGTATGGAAATCCGCAAGCGTGTGGCGATGCCCCACACTGATCAAGGTTACGGCGGGATCGGCGCTAAGCGCCTGATAGACCGCCGCTTCGCTCGGCTCGTCCAGCGCGCTGGTTGCTTCGTCGAGGAAAAGCCAGCGCGGCTTGTGCAGAAGAGCGCGGGCGATGGCGACGCGCTGCTGCTCGCCGCCTGACAGGATTTGCGACCAGAGCGCAGTTTCGTCGAGGCGCGGTAGCAAATGCGCAAGGCCGAGTTGGTTTAGAACCGCCTGCACCGCCTCGTTGGAGAACGACTCCGGCGCCGCCGGATAGGTTAAGGCCGCGCGCAAGGTTCCCAGCGGCAAATAGGGTTTTTGCGGTAGAAACAGCGTGTCGCCCGCATCCGGCATCATCAAGCGGCCTTCGGCATAGGGCCAAAGCCGTGCCAGCGCCCGCAGCAGTGTGCTCTTGCCGCAGCCTGACGGGCCGGTGATCAATACGCGCTCCCCAACCGCGACGGTAAAATCGAGCGGCGCGAGCAGCGCATCGCCGTTTGGCAAAAACAGCCGCAGCCCATCGGCTTCGATCCGATCGGGGGCAGCAATCCGTTGCACCCGATCGGTACTATGGCTTTGCTCGATCTGTTCGACCGCTGCCGTAAAGCTGGTCAGACGGTCGACGACCGCGCGCCAATTGGCGATGGAACTATAGGCATCGACCAGGAAGGACAACGCCGTCTGCACCTGACCGAAATTCTGACTGATTTGCATCACCTCCCCCAGCTTAATCTGCTGAGAGAAATAACGCGGCGCCGCAACGATGAACGGGAACAGGATCGCCGCCTGATTATAGCCGGAGGTGCCGAGCGTCAGCAGGATCGTCCGGTTCATGATCGCTTTATAGTTCGTGACCACCGCACCGAAAAGGCCATTAAGGGTGCGTTTTTCTTGATCTTCGCCGCGATACAGGGCAACGCCCTCGGCATTCTCGCGGGCGCGGATTAGAGCATAGCGGAAATCGGCTTCTACCCGTTCCTGATGGAAATTCAGGTCAATCAACGGGCGACCGATCTTATGGGTCATCCAGGTGCCGAAGACGGCGTAAACCACCGCCGCCCACAGCATATAGCCGGGAATGGTGATTTCCGTTCCGCCGAGGCTAAAGGTCAGCGGGCCGGACTGCGCCCACAGCAGCCCGGCGAAGGTGAAGAACGTCACCACTGCCGACAACAAGCCGAGCGCGAGGGTGAGCGTCGTCGCGGTCAATTGGCTGATATCGTCGGCCAAGCGCTGGTCGGGGTTATCGGCCTTCGCCTCGCCCAATTGCAGGCGGTAATAGACGAGTTCGGACATATAGCGGCGCAGGAACCGTTCGACCAACCAACTCCGCCATTGGATGGTTAGCATCTGGTTCATGTAAATCCGCAGGATCTGCACGCCGATGTAGATCGTCGCAAGCCCGCCGAAGACCAGAATTTCCCGCTGAAAGACCGGATAGTCCAATTCCTGCAAGGCGTTATAGAAGCGCCCGTACCATTCGTTGAAGAGAACATTGATGCCGACAAGGCCGAGGTTGATCGCCACCAGCAGCCCCAGCAGCCCGCGCGCCACCCAGCGCCGCTCGCCGAACCAATAGGGAGAGATCAGGCGCCAGAGATCGTGCCAAAAACGCGGACGGGTGGACATCAATGGGGTCTCCTGCAAGCCATGCGTAGTGGTTTAGGGCGAGCTAAGACCCCGATCAAGGCAGGATCAGGGCAAACCGGTCTTACAGACTGTCGTTTACGTAAAAGAGACGCTTTTAACGCGAATACAGCCGCGCTATGCTCTGCGGCAAGGGGGCCGACGAACGCGCCCCCAAATCCTTGGGAGGAACCGATGCGTATTCCCGTTATCGCCGCATTAGGCGGAGCTTTTCTATCGACCTTCGCCGTTGCGGCCGGTTCACCCGCCGATCTGTCGGCGCAATGGCTGACCGAAGGCGGCAAGTCCCGCGTTGAAATCGGCGCCTGCCCGAATGCCCCAACCCAACTTTGCGGCAAGATCGTTTGGCTGCGCGAGCCGACCAACCCCGACGGCAGCCCGAAGGTCGATAAGGAAAATTCCGACGAAACGCTGAAGAAGCGCCCGATCCTAGGCCTGCAAATGCTGCGCGGCTTCAAGTGGGACGGCGAGAAATGGGACGATGGCTATATCTATAATCCCGAAGACGGGAAGGAATACGATAGCGTCATCCGCATCAAAGGCCCGGGCGAGCTAGAGGTGAAAGGCTGCGTGCTGTTCATCTGCAAGCGCCAAGCCTGGACCGATCCGAAAAAGGGATCGTGATTCGCCCCTAGCGTCATCTTGTCGGCGGCGGATCACCCCCCTATGATCCCGCCGCCATGACCTACGCATTCACTCACCGTCACCTGCTGGGGATCGAGGGGCTGAACCCGCTCGATCTGCGGTATTTGCTGGAGCGCGCCGAAAGCTACGTCGCGCTGAACCGCCAGACCGAGAAGAAGATCGGCACCCTCCGGGGGCGCACGATCATCAACCTCTTCTTCGAGAATTCGACGCGCACGCGCACCAGCTTCGAGTTGGCGGGCAAGCGTCTGGGGGCGGACGTGATCAATATGTCCGTCGCCTCCTCCTCGGTCAAAAAGGGCGAGACGCTGATCGATACGGCGATGACGCTGAACGCCATGCACGCCGACGTGCTGGTGGTGCGCCACGCCGAATCCGGCGCGCCCCATCTTCTGGCCCGCAAGCTCAACTGCGCGGTGATCAACGCGGGCGACGGCACCCACGAACACCCGACGCAGGCGCTGCTGGATGCGCTGACCATCCGCCGTCGTAAAGGCCGCCTGGAAGGCCTAGTCGTCGCCATCTGTGGCGATATCGCCCATAGCCGCGTCGCCCGCTCCAATATTTTGCTGCTCAACGGCTTGGGTGCCGAAGTACGGGTCGTGGCCCCGCCCACCCTGCTGCCCGCCGAAATCGACCGGCTGAACGTCCGCGTCTTCCATTCGATGCGCGAAGGGCTGAAGGACGCCGATATCGTGATGATGCTGCGCTTGCAGACCGAACGCATGCAGGGCGCGCTCATCCCCTCCGTCCGTGAATATTTCCATTTCTTCGGTCTTGATCGGGAAAAACTGGCGCTCGCCAAGCCGGATGCCGCCGTGATGCACCCCGGCCCGATGAACCGGGGGGTGGAGATTGACAGCGATCTGGCCGACGACATCGACCGCAGCTTGATCAACGAACAGGTGGAAATGGGCGTAGCCGTACGCATGGCCTGCCTTGAAGTTCTGTCGGAGAAACTACCCGCCGTGCAGGGAGCGCAGTGACCATGACCGCCCTTCTGCTCCGCAACGCCCGCCTGCTCGATCCGGCGGCGAAAACCGAAACCTCTGGCGACTGCCTGATCGCCGATGGCAAGATCGCCGCCACTGGCCCCGGCCTGACGGCGCCCGAAGGGGCGGAGGTGCTGGATGCCCAAGGCGCCTGCCTCGCCCCCGGTCTGATCGACCTGCGCACCCATGGCCGCGATCCCGGTCAGGAGCATAAGGAAAGCCTGCGCACCCAGGTCGAGGCCGCCGTTGCGGGCGGCGTTACGGCGATGGGGGTGCTGCCGGATACCGATCCTATCGTCCAAGACCCAACCTCCGTCGCTTGGCTGGTGCAGCGCAGCCGCGCGCTTGGCAAGGCGAAAGTGCTGCCCTATGCGGCGATGAGCGTCGATAAGGCGGGCCAGCAACTGACCGAATTCGGCCTGCTGCAACAGGCGGGCGCTGTCGCCTTTGCCGATGGCGCCAAGGCAACCGCCGATGCGCTGGTGCTACGCCGGGCGCTGTCCTACGCCAAGACCTTCGATGCGGTGATCTTCACCCACCCCGAGGACCGCGCGCTGACGCGCCACGCCTGCGCGACCGAGGGCGAATATGCTACCCGCCTCGGCCTGCCGGCAGCGCCCGCCGCCGCCGAACTGCTGCAGGTGCAGCGCGATCTGCTGCTGACCGAACTGACCGGCGGGCGACTGCATATCGGCCCGATTACCACCGGCGCAGCGGTGGACGCCATCCGCGCCGCCAAGGCCAAGGGCGTGCGCGTGACCTGCGATACGGCGGCGGCCTATATCACCCTCAATGAAATCGCCATCGCCGATTATCGCACCTTCACCAAACTGACGCCGCCCCTGCGCACCGAAGCCGACCGGCAGGCGGTGATCGCCGGGCTGGCCGATGGCACCATTGACGCCTTAAGTTCCGACCATACGCCAGAAGATCAGGACGCCAAGCGCCTGACCTTCACCTCCGCCGAGCCGGGGATCATCGGCCTTGAAACGCTACTGCCGCTGGGGCTTGGCCCGGCACATCAGGGCCGGATGAGCCTGCTGGATCTGCTGGCCCGCCTGACGGTTGCCCCCGCCGCGATTCTCGGCCTCCCCGTCCCCCGTCTCGCTGTTGGCGCCGTGGCCGATCTGGTGCTGTTCGACCCGGACGCGCCGGTGCGGATTGCGGCGGATGCCATGCGCTCTAAATCGAAAAACACCCCCTTCGACGGCTTCCCGCTGCAAGGAAAAGTGCTGGCGACCCTGGTGGACGGTCGCATCGTCTATCGGCGGGCGGCATGAGCGGGCTAGGGTTATGGGTGGCCCTGGCCGTTGCAAGCTATCTCTTAGGGTCGATCCCGTTCGGTCTGGTACTGACCAAGCTCGCCGGACTGGGGGATATAAGGGCCATCGGGTCCGGTAATATTGGCGCCACCAATGTATTGCGCACCGGCAAGAAGGGACTGGCAGCGGCCACGCTGCTGCTCGACGGCGGCAAGGGTGCCGCCGCGGTGCTGCTGGCGCGTTGGTTGGTGGCCGACGAGCTCGCGCCGCTGATCGCCGGGGTTCTCGCCTTCCTCGGCCATCTCTACCCGGTTTGGTTGGGCTTTAAGGGCGGCAAGGGCGTTGCCACGGCCATCGGCCTATGGCTGGCGCTCGCCTGGCCGGTCGGGGTTGGTGCCTGCCTCCTGTGGCTGCTGACCGCCTTTCTTGGCCGCCGGTCCTCCCTCGCGGCGCTGGTGGCCATCGGGCTGACCCCCGTTCTGGCCGGGGTTATTGCTTCTGTATCGTATGCCCTGGCAGCTTTACCAGTAACCCTCCTGGTCTTCTGGCGGCATCGCGGCAATATCGAGCGGCTTTTGGCAGGAACTGAGCCGAAAATCGGCGAGTCCAAGCAGAAAGCTGAGAATCGATCCTAACAAGAGTCTCTATCTTGCTGAAAAATCTCATGCTATTGTCACAAATAGTGACACGTGAGGTCGCGGAATGACGCAAGATAAGAAGCCCGGTTTTTTTAAACGGCTGGCCGAGGCGTTGTTCGAGGAGGAACCGGACCCGACACCCGTCGTCCGCTCGACGAAGCCCGCCGCCCCCCAGGCGGAAGCGCCACCCCCTGGGGGTGAACCTGCGCCGGGGCTGGATATGGCCTTCGACACGGATGAAGCCGCCCAAATCAGCGCGCGCCTTTCGGGGCTGCACGATGAAGACGGGCGCGTGCCAATCAAAACGGCGCCGGTCGATTGGGATTTCGACGCGGATTTCGGCACGGTTGCCCAGGCGGAAAAAGCCACCGATATGGCGGTGTCCCAGGTCGTCTTTGCCGCCAAACTCCAAGAGGTGCTGGAGAAAGGCGAAAAGGGCAGTGCCGGTAAGCTGCAACTGCTCAATCTCGACGAAATCAAGCGCGAAGCGGGCGACCGGTGGGAACAAATGGCCGAAAAGGCCCAGGCTATCGCCGAACAGGTCATCCGGCACCGCTTGGCCCCGAGCGATATTGTCGCCCCCTATGACGATCATAGTTTCATCGTTCTCTTCGCCGAACTAACCGAAGAACAGGCCCGCCTGAAAGCCGCCGCCATTGCGCGCGAGGTGCGCCAGCGCCTGCTGGGCGAGTTGGGCGTCAAGGATAACGGCTGGGTCAAAGCCTTCGTTACCGATATCGTTACGCTGCAACAGGCCGGGGCCGATCTGCCGCCGGAAGAAGCGATCTTGGCGTGGGATCGGGCGTTCGAGGACGAGGAGGATTGCGCCCCGGCGCTTGGCGGCCCCGGCCCCGGCACCGTCGATGCGGAAGTACAATCGCGCCTGGGGGAAGTCGGTGTTTCCTACCGCCCAACCTTCATGGTGCCGAAGGGCGTCGTAGGGATTTATACCACCCATATTATTCGGCTGGACGCGCTAAACCGCATCCTGTCTGGCCCAGCGGCCTATCCCGCGAATGATGCTGCCGTAACGTTCGAAATGGACCGCGCCGCCGTCAAACGCGCCATCGAGCAGGTGCGCGCCGCGCTTAAGGCGGGGCAGCGTCCCGGTCTGGTCCATATCGGCGTGCATACCGGCTCGCTCGTTACCCATTCCAGCGGGCTGATCGTCGATATGTTCCGGGTCTTGCCGCCGGAATTCCGCCGCTTCTTCATCGTCGGGATCAACGCCCAGTCCCACGGCACGCCGATGGCAAAGGTGATGGAAGCCGTGGCAGCGGTGCAGCCTTTCTGCCGAACGGTCACCGTGCAGGTCAGCCCCGATTTCACCGATTTCGACCGGCTGGCGCGGGCAAAAATTTCCGCTGCCGGGATCGATCTGGAAGAACCGGAGGTTGGCGACATCACCCCGACGCGGCTAACCAAAGAGATTCTGCCCTTCTGCAAAGCCGCCGCCAAGGCAGGGCTGCATTCCTATCTTTACGGCATCAAGCGCCGGGAGATTGCCAAAGCGGCCCGCGAGGCCGGGTTCACCTATCTCAACGGATCGGCCGTTATCCCCGTATCAGGACAACCCTTGATAGCGCAATCTGCTTGACCCCTGCCGGGGCGGGGCGGCACTCTGGCGCTATTATGGCAACCGCCTATTCCCGCGAGGATCGGCTGAACCGGCTGCGGCTGATCCGCAGCGAGAATATCGGCCCGGTCACCTTTCATCAATTGCTCGTCCGTTTTGGCACGGCGGCGGCGGCGCTGACCGCGATTCCAGAGCTTGCCAAGCAGGGCGGGCGCGGTAAGCCGCTCAAGCTCGCCTCCCTCGCGACGGCAACGGCGGAAGTGGAGCGCGTTGCCGCCCTCGGCGCGAAACTGCTCTTCCACGGCGAAAGCGATTATCCTGCGGCCCTGGCCGCCTGCGACGATGCCCCGCCGGTTCTCTGCGTCAAGGGTGATATACCGCTGTTGCGGCGGCCCTGTATCGCCTTGGTTGGCGCGCGTAATGCCAGCCTGAATGCCCAAAAGATGGCCGATCAGATGGCGAAAACCTTGGCCGAAGCCGGGGTCTGCGTCGTCTCCGGTCTCGCGCGCGGGATCGATGGGGCCGCCCATCGCGGCGGGCTTGCCGGCGGGGCGACGGCGGCAGTGATCGCGGGCGGGATTGATACGGTCTATCCGCCGGAGCATGAAAATCTTCAGGCCGATATCGCCACGCGCGGCGTGCTGATCGCCGAAATGCCGCCCGGCACCCAGCCGCAGGCCCGGCATTTTCCGCGTCGCAACCGGGTGATCGCGGGGCTTTCGGCGGCCACCGTGGTGATCGAAGCCGCCGAAGGCAGCGGCTCGTTAATCTCAGCGCAATTCGCCGCCGATTATGGGCGGGAGGTGATGGCCGTGCCCGGCTCCCCGCTCGATCCGCGCGCCAAGGGCTCCAATAAACTGCTAAAGCAAGGGGCGACGCTGGTAGAGGATGCGGCGGATGTTCTGGCGGCTCTGCCCGCCCTCGGGGCGGGTCTGGCGGAGCCGCCGGGCGCGGGATTTCGCCCGCCGCCGCCCATCGATCCAGCGGAAAGTGAGCTTGCCTGCGCCCGCCCCCGGATCGTAGAGATGCTGTCACCGTCGCCGGTGGCGGTTGACGAACTGCTGCGGCAATGTCAATTCTCCCCTGCGGTCGTGCAGACGGTTCTTTTGGAACTCGAACTTGCAGGGCGGCTGGAGCGTCATCCCGGCGGGCAGGTTGCCCTGTTGATGGGGCGCTGACGGAACGCCTTCGGGCCGGGAGAAGATTGGTTTCATGAACGTCGTCATCGTCGAATCGCCCGCTAAGGCCAAGACGATCAACAAATATCTCGGCTCCGATTACACGGTCATCGCCTCCTACGGCCATGTCCGCGACCTGCCCGCGAAAGACGGGTCGGTGCGCCCGGACGAGGATTTCGCGATGTCTTGGGAAGTCGAAGACCGGGGCGCCCGCCAGGTCTCCGAAATCGCCAAGGCGGTTAAAGGCTCCTCCCGTGTCTTCCTCGCGACCGATCCGGATCGTGAAGGCGAGGCGATTTCCTGGCACGTTCTGCAATGTTTGCAGGACCGCAAAGTCCTGAAGGGCGTCGATGTTAAGCGCGTGGTCTTTCATGAGATCACCAAATCCGCCGTGCTGCACGCCGTCGCCAACCCGCGCGACATTAATCAGGAGTTGGTGGACGCTTACCTCGCCCGCCGCGCTTTGGATTACCTCGTCGGCTTCACCCTCTCGCCCGTCCTGTGGCGCAAGCTACCGGGCAGCCGGTCGGCGGGGCGCGTGCAATCGGTGGCGCTGCGCCTGATTTGCGAGCGCGAATCCGAGATCGAGATCTTCAAGACCCAGGAATATTGGTCGGTCGATATCGATTTCCTGACGCCGAAAAGCGAACAGCTTACCGCCCGGCTGACCCATCTCAACGGCACGAAGCTCGATAAGCTGACCCTGGGCGATAAGGGCGCGGCGGACGCCGCCGTCGCCGTGGTCAATGCGGCGGACTTCCAAGTTGCCTCGGTCGAAAAGAAGCAGAGCAAGCGCCACCCGGCCCCGCCCTTCACCACCTCGACCTTGCAGCAGGAAGCCAGCCGCAAGCTTGGCTTCGGTGCGCAGCAGACCATGCGCCTCGCCCAGAAGCTTTATGAAGGCGTCGATATTGGCGGCGAGACGGTTGGCCTCATCTCCTATATGCGAACCGATAGTGTCACCCTGTCGGGCGAAGCCATCGGCGGCTGCCGCCGCCTGATCGGCCAGGACTACGGCGACAAATATCTGCCTGCCAGCCCCCGCGCCTATAAGTCGAAATCCGCCAATGCCCAGGAAGCGCACGAAGCGATCCGCCCGACGGATCTGTTCCGCCGCCCGAAGGAAATGGCCCGCTTCCTCGACCAGGACCAGTTGCGGCTTTACGAGCTGATCTGGAAGCGAACGATTGCCTGCCAGATGGAGAGCGCCGTGCTGGATCAGGTTGCCGCCGATCTGATCGCCAAAGATAAAAGCGCCCAAGCGCGCGCCACCGGCTCCACGATCCTGTTCGACGGATTCTTGAAGCTCTATCTCGAAGGCCGCGACGACGCCGAAGACGATGAAGGCGGCATGCTGCCGCCGCTCGCCCAGGGCGAGAGCGTCAAACGGCTCGACACGCGCCCGGAACAGCATTTCACCCAGCCGCCGCCGCGCTATACCGAAGCGAGCTTGGTGAAGAAGCTGGAAGAGCTTGGCATCGGCCGTCCCTCCACCTACGCTTCCATCATTCAGGTGCTTCAGGACCGCAGCTATGTGAAGCTGGAACAGAAGCGCTTTATCCCCGAAGATCGCGGCCGGTTGGTCACAACCTTCCTGTCGGCCTTCTTCGACCGCTACGTCGAATATGGCTTTACCGCCGATCTCGAAAACCAGCTCGACGATATTTCCGAAGGGCGAATCGATTGGCGCGCCGTGCTACGCCAATTCTGGGAACCGTTCATCAAGGCGGTAGACGGCACCAAAGACCTGACGATCACCCAGGTCATCGACACGCTCGATGCGGCCTTGGGCGACCATTTCTTCCCAGATCGCGGCGACGGTAAGAACCCGCGCGCCTGCCCGTCGTGCCAGGAAGGCCGTTTGGGCCTGCGCCTGGGGCGCACGGGCGGGTTCATCGGCTGCTCGCGCTATCCCGACTGCCGCTATACCCGCGCGCTGGCCGTCGATGGGGCGGAAGGCGAGGCTGACGCCGAACTTGCCGGGCCGAAGCTGCTCGGCGACGATCCCGCGACCGGCTTGCCTGTAACCCTGCGTAAAGGCCCTTACGGCGTTTATGTGCAGTTGGGCGAAGGCGATAAGGAGAATAAGCCAAAGCGCGCCTCCCTGCCCGCCGGGGTCGCGCCGGGGGATGTGGATCTCGACCGTGCCCTCTCCATGCTCGCCCTGCCGCGTACCATCGGCAAACACCCGGAAACCGGCGACGAGTTGACCGCGGGTATCGGGCGTTTCGGCCCCTATATCAAACACGGCAAGGCCTATACCTCGCTGCCCAAAGGCGAGGATGTGCTAACCATCGGCCTTAACCGCGCCGTCGTTATTCTGGCCGAAGCGGCGGAAAAGGCGAAGAACCGCGCGGCCAAGAACCCCGGCACGGTACTGGGGCCGCATCCTGGCGGGCATGGCGATATCACCTTGCACGATGGTCGCTACGGACCTTACGTCGAAGTCGGTAAGGTGCGTGTGACGCTACCGAAGAATATCGACCCGAGCGCGCTGACCGCCGATCAGGCCGCCGCCCTGCTCGCCCCCAAACTGCTGGAGGCGGAGAAGAGCGGCAAGGCCAAGGCGAAACCCCGCACCAAAGCCGCCACGGCCGAAAAGGCTCCGGCCAAGAAAGCCGCCGCAGCCAAGAAACCGGCAGCGGCGAAAAAGACCAAAACTGCGGCGGATGATGCCGCCGCAAAACCAACCCCCAGCCGCGCGCGCCGGACTAAAGCCGCCGTCGGCACCGAGTAGGACCCCTTGACCAACTATCCCCCCAAGAAGAAAACCGCCGCGCCCTTTCCGACGCGCGAGCAAGTGCTTGAGTTTCTAAAAGATAATCCCGACGCAGGCCGCCGCCAGATAGCCCGCGCCTTCGGCATTACCGGCGATGAGCGGCTGGAACTGAAAATCCTGCTGAAGCAGATGGACCGCGACGGCCAATTGGAAGGCGGCCCGCGCCGGGTGGAACCCCTACCCTCCGTCGCCGTCATCCAAATCCGTTCCGTTACGCTCGATGGCGAACCGATTGCCGAGCCGGTGGGCTGGAGCCGCGACGAGGCCCCACCGAAAATCTTCATCGCCGACAACGGCAAAATCGGCGTCGTCGGCCTCGGCGACCGGCTGCTGGCGAAATTGGAACGCCAGGGGCGCGACTATTTGGCCCTGCCGATCCGCCGCCTGACGTTCACCCCGCAAACCGTGGTCGGCGTGTTTGAGAAAACCCCGACCGGCGGCTTCATCAAACCGTCGGACAAGCGCGACCGCGACGAATACCGCGTTTCCCGCGCCGATGTCGGCGATGCGAAATCCGGCGAACTCGTGAAGGCCGAACTGGTGCCCCAGCGCGGCACGGCGGAAAAGCGGGTGAAAATCGTCGAGCGCATGGGCATTTTCGGCGAACCGCGCACCTTCAGCCTCGCCACCATCGCCGCCTCCGGCATCCCGCTGGATCAGCCGGAGGATGCCGCGAAGGAAGCCGCCGCCGCGACGCCGGAAGAGCTGGGCGACCGCGCCGACCTGCGCGCTGTGCCGCTGGTGACCATCGATGGCAGCGATGCGCGCGATTTCGACGATGCGGTTTTCGCCGAACCCGATAGCGACCCGGACAATCAAGGCGGTTGGCACCTGCTGGTCGCGATTGCCGATGTGGCCCATTATGTGCTGCCCGGCTCCGCCCTCGATAAATCGGCGCAGGATCGCGGCAATTCGGTCTATTTCCCCGACCGCGTTGTCCCGATGCTGCCGGAAGAACTATCGAACGACCTCTGCTCCCTCCGTCCGAACGAGGACCGCGCCTGTATGGCGGTCCATATTTGGATCGATGCCAAAGGCCGGAAACTGTCGCACCGCTTCGTGCGCGGGTTGATGCGGTCCAAAGCGCGCCTGACCTACGAGCAAGTGCAGGCCGCCGTCGATGGGCACGCAGAAGAGCTAACCGCCCCCTTGCTGGAACCGGTGATCCAGCCGCTCTATGGCGCCTTCCGGGCACTGCTGAAGGCGCGCGACGAACGCGGCACGCTTGATCTCGATATTCCCGAACGGGTGGTCTCCGTCGACCGGGAAACCGGGGCGGTGCTGGGGATCAATACGCGCCTGCGGCTGGATAGCCACAAGCTGATCGAAGAATTCATGGTGCTGGCCAATGTCTGCGCCGCCGAAAGCCTGGAAGGGGCGCTACAACCCTGCGTCTATCGCATCCACGATCAACCCGCGATGGAAAAGCTGACGGCGCTGCGCGACTTCTTAAAGTCGCTCGATCTCGTGCTGGCCAAGGGCCAAGTGCTGACGCCGAAGCATTTTTCCGCTCTGCTCGATAAGGCTGCGGGCACGCCCTATGCCCAAATGGTTAGCCAGATGGTGCTGCGCAGCCAGGCCCAGGCCTGCTATTCGACCGAAAATATCGGTCACTTCGGCCTTGCCCTGCGGCGCTACGCCCATTTCACGTCCCCCATCCGCCGTTATGCCGACCTTTTGGTGCATCGCGCGTTGATCCGGGGGCTGCATTTGCCCGGGCGCGGCGCCTTGCCGGAAGGCCAGGATGCCGAGAGCATCGAGAAAATCTGCGATCACATCACCATGACCGAACGGCGCGCCGCCGCCGCCGAGCGGGAGGTGCAGGACCGCTATACCGCCGCGTATCTGACGGGTCGTCAGGGCGAAATGTTCCCGGGTCGCATCACCGGCGTTACGCGCTTCGGCCTGTTCGTGCAATTGCAGGAAACCGGGGCCGATGGGCTAATCCCCATCCGCACCCTGCCATCCGATTTTTATCACCACGACGAAAAGGCCCACGCCCTTGTCGGCGACCGTAACGGGCGTATCTTCCGGTTGGGAGATATTCTAACCGTTCAACTGGTCGAAGCCGATCTGGTAACGGGTGGCGTGGTTCTTGCGTTAGTTGAGGGCGAGGAGACGAGCGGTGGGCAGTTGATGCCGACCAGCGGCACGCGCCGCGCCGCCAAAGCCCGCCCGGAACGCCGGGGTGGGACGATGGAAAAGCGGAAGAAGCCGCGCCGTTAGTCTGTTAGGGTGAGCGGGAAATAATATTTCTGCACTCTTCTGACGAATTGACGGAGGGCAGAATACCGGAGGCAAACAGCATGACCGAACAGTACGGCGCCGATATCGCTGTAGAAACCCGCCGCTCCGCCGTCAGTGCGATGCGCAAGGGCGCCCTGCGCTGCTGCCCGAACTGCGGCGAACGCACGCTGTTTACCGCCTACGTCAAGACGGCGCCGAGCTGCACCGCCTGCGGGACGGATTTCTCTCAGTATCGCGCCGACGACGGTCCGGCCTATTTCACGATCTTCCTGGTCGGCCATATCGTCATTCCGCTGATGCTATGGCTGGAACAGGCGCGAACCCCAGAAATCTGGGTGCATATGGCCCTGTGGTTGCCGCTCACGGTCCTGCTCAGCCTCGCCTTTCTGCCGCTCATCAAGGGCGCCGTGGTTGGGCTGCAATGGGCCTTTGACGTGAAGAGCGACGAACAAAAGTAACGGAAGGCCGCGCGGGTTGGTGCGCGGACAGTAGCTGGTGCGACGGACGATGACGATTTTCGGTTCTGGGACTTTACGGCTGGTTCTGGCCTCCTCGCTGGCCCTGGTCAGCGCGTGTTCCGCCGACACGCCCCCGGCGGCCGCACCGGTGGCGACACCGGCGGCAGGTTCGAGCTTCCTGGGGTCACTGACGTCGACCAACTGGTTTGGCTCAAGCAGCACCGGCGTCAAACTTCTGTCGGAAAACGTCAGCGCCCCCATTCCGGCCCGCGAGATGGAAGACGTGCTGGCCTTCGTCTATCGGGGCATCAGCAGCAATTATGTTGACCGCTCCAGCCTGCGCCCAGTGGTGGTCGCGGGCCTATCGGGCCTGTCGCGGCTCGATCCGAAAGTAACCGTGCAAGATCAGGGCAGCAACCTGCGGCTGGTCTATGATGGCAAACCCATCGCCCAACTCGACCCGCCCGCCAGTACCGAAAGCCCAAGCGGTTGGAGCCGGGTGGCCGCCACCGGCGCCGCCCTAGCCGAATCCGTCTCCCCCGCTCTGCGCGGGACGGCGACCGACGATATTCTGAATGCGCTGCTGAACCCGGCGCTGCAAAACCTTGATCCCTATACCCGCTACCTCACGCCGACCCAGGCCAAACTGGAACAAGCGGGACGGCGCGGTTTTGGTGGGGTTGGCGTGACGCTGGATCCCGAACAGATCGGTATGATCCGCGCGGTTCTCGACGATACGCCCGCCGCCCGGGCCGGTCTGGCCGCCGGCGACCGGATCCTGTCGGTCGGTGACACCCGGGTGGAAGCCCTGCCGCAGCAGCAGTTGATCGCCTTGCTGCGTGGCGACATCGGCTCCACCGTCGCCCTGACGGTTCAACGCGGGGCGGACGCGCCATTTACCCGCACCCTGACCCGGCAGAAATTGTTTCAGACAACCGTGCGCGGTCAGCGCGACGGCGATGGCATCGTGACCATAAAGCTGTCGGGCTTTAACGAGGGCACGCTGGACGAGTTTAAGACCGAGGTGAAGAAATATACCGGGGCCGGGCCGACGAAGGGCCTGATCCTCGACCTACGCGACAATCCCGGCGGCACCTTCCGCACCGCGCTCGACATTGCCGACCTGTTCCTCGCCGACGGGCCGATGATGACGGCGCGCGACCGGCGCGGCATCGTCAATGAAACCATCGCCACCCCAGGCGATGAAATCGTGCCGATGAAGCTGCCGATGGTGGTGCTAACCAATGGTCAAACCGCCTCCGCCTCCGAAGTGTTGGCCGCCGCGTTGCAGGATCGGGGCCGCGCGGTCGTCGTCGGCTCCGGCTCCTTCGGTAAAGGGCTGGTGCAGACGGTCTATGAGGATTTGCCGAATAAGGGCGAGTTCATCATGACAACGATGCGCCTGCACTCGCCGCTCGGCTATTCCTTGCATAAATACGGCGTCATCCCGACGGTCTGCACCTCGCGCCAGGCCGATACGCCCACTGCGGCTAGCCACGTGACGGCGGAAATCCTAACGCCGGACTTTCACCCGGAAGACGTGCTGTATGCCCGCCGCACGGCTGATCGCAGCACGGAAGCCGCCCGGGAGACCCTGACCGGCCTGTGCCCGCCCTTCACCAAGGCGCGCAGCAACGATATCGACCGGCAGGTTGCCGAAACCCTGGTGCTCGATCCGACGCTCTACGCCCGCGCCCTGCCCGCGCCGACGATTGCTAAGAAAAACTGACGTTTCGCGCTTGCATCGTGGTCGGCGGTCGCTATACTCCGCGCTCCCTTGCGGTCATACCGCCGGGGAACGGCCGTGCCCAGGCAAACGGACAGCCTGGCCGACCGGAACCCAAATCCCCCGAATGGAGGCCCAAATGTCCAAGATGAAGACGAAGAGCGGCGCCAAGAAGCGTTTCCGCTTCACCGCCACGGGCAAGATCAAGTTCGGTGTCGCTGGTAAGCGTCACGGCATGAGCAAGCGCTCCACCAAGTTCATCCGTCAGGCACGCCGGACGGAAGTCATGAGCGAGAGCGATCAACTGCTCGTTCTCAAGTACATGCCGTACAATCGCTAATCGCCCCGGAGATCTGAACAATGGCACGTGTTAAGCGGGGCGTAACGTCGCACGCCCGTCACAAGAAACTTCTCGGTCTGGCCAAGGGCTACCGCGATCGCAATTCCTCGAATTACCGCATTGCGCTGGAAAAGGTCGAAAAGGCCCTGCGTTATGCCTATCGTGACCGTCGCAATAAGAAGCGTACCTTCCGCGCGCTTTGGATCCAGCGTATCAACGCCGGTGTCCGCGAACATGGCATGATCTATTCGCAGTTCATCAACGGGCTGAAGAAGGCGGGCATCACGCTCGACCGCAAAGTCCTGTCGGATATCGCCACCCGCGAGCCGGCGTCGTTTAAGGCCTTGGTCGAAAAGGCCCAGGCTGCTCTGGCCGCTTAAGTCCGGCGTTTTCGCCGACTGCACGGTAAGAGCTGGTATCGGAAGGGCCGTTCCCACCCTGGGGGCGGCCTTTTCTTTTGTCTTTAAAGCCCATTCGCAACGAAGGTGCCCCGATGAGCGATAATCCGTCGCTGGAGGAAAGCCAAGCCAAGGCGCTGGCCGATTTCGACGCCGCCGCCGATCTTGCCGCGCTGGACGCGGCCCGCGTCGCCCATTTGGGCAAAAGCGGGACGGTCGCCGGTCTGATGGCCCGCCTGGGCAAACTGCCACCCGAGGAAAAGCGCGCCTTCGGCCAGTCGGTCAATGGGGTCAAGCAGGTGCTGGAAGCCCGTTTCGCCGAACGGCAGACCGTGCTGAAGGCCAAAGCCCTGGAAGCGCGCCTCGCGTCTGAACGCATCGACATTTCCCTGCCGGTCGAACCGCAACGCGCCGGAAAGATCCATCCAATCAGCCAGACGATTGATGAAATCGTGGCGATCTTTGGGGAAATGGGTTTTTCGGTCGCCGAAGGGCCGGACATCGAGGATGATTTCCATAATTTCACCGCGCTGAACTTCCCCATCGGGCACCCGGCGCGCGAAATGCACGATACTTTCTACCTGCCGGATTCGCCCGAACCGGGGAAGGACGGCAGCCATCGCATGCTGCTGCGCACCCATACGTCCCCCGTGCAGGTGCGCACGATGCTGAGCAAGGCGCCGCCGATCCGCGTAATCATCCCGGGCCGCACCTATCGGTCGGACAGCGACATGACGCACACACCGATGTTCCATCAGGTCGAAGGGCTGGTGATCGACAAGGCGACCCATATGGGCCATTTGCGCGGCTGCCTGACCGATTTCGTCCGCGCCTATTTCGAAGTCGATGACGTGCCGGTGCGCTTCCGCCCCAGCTTCTTCCCCTTCACCGAACCGTCGGCGGAGGTGGATATCGGCTGCCTGCGGCGCGGCGGCGAGCTGAAGATCGGCAATTACGGCGATTGGCTGGAAATCTTGGGCTCCGGCATGGTGCACCCCAACGTCATCCGCGCGTGCGGGCTAGACCCGGATGTCTACCAAGGCTTCGCCTTCGGCATGGGGATCGAGCGGATCGCCATGCTGAAGTACGGCATCCCCGACCTGCGCACCTTCTTTGATGCCGACGTGCGTTGGCTCGATCATTACGGCTTCCCGCCGCTCGATATTCCCTCGCTGATTACGGGGCTTGCGCGATGAAATTCACGCTGTCGTGGCTCAAAGAGCATTTGGACACCCAAGCGTCGCTGACGGAAATCACCGATGCTTTAACCAGCGTCGGGCTGGAGCTTGAAGGGATTACCGACCCGTCCGCCCCCCTTAAGGGCTTCAAGACCGCCCGCATCATCGAAGCCAAGAAGCACCCGAACGCCGATAAGCTGCGCGTCTGCCGCGTCGATACCGGGGCGGGCGAACTGCAAGTCGTCTGCGGTGCGCCCAATGCCCGCGACGGGCTGGTGACGGTGCTGGCGCTTCCCGGCATGACCGTCCCGAACTCTGGCGCATTGCTGAAGAAGGGCGAAATTCGCGGCGAAGCCTCGGAAGGCATGCTCTGTTCCGCGCGGGAGTTGAACCTGTCGGACGAGCATGAGGGCATCATGGAACTGCCCGCCGATGCCGCCTTGGGACAAGAGCTTGGCGATCTGCTCGGCCTGGCCGACCCGGTGATCGAAATCGCCGTCACGCCGAACCGCGCCGATGCCCTGGGCGTGCGCGGCGTTGCCCGCGATTTGGCCGCTAAGGGCCTGGGGACGCTGAAGCCGCGCCCGGTTCCGGCGATTGCAGCGCAGCCGCTGCCCGGCCCGGCCATTCGCCTGGATCTGCCGGAGAATAACCGCGCCTGCCCGGTCTTTTTCGCTCGGGTGATCAAAGGCGTGAAGAATGCCGAAAGCCCGGAGTGGCTGAAGCGCAAGCTGACCGCCGTGGGCCTGCGCCCGATTTCGGCCCTGGTCGATATCACCAATCTGCTGACGCTCGACCTTAACCGCCCGGCGCACGTCTTCGATTTGGGCAAGCTCACGGGTGATCTCACGATCCGCCCGGCGACCGACGGCGAAAGCCTCGCGGCACTGAACGGCAAGACCTATGCCCTGGAAGCGGGCATGACGGTCATCGCCGATGCCAGCGGCGCGGTTTCGCTCGGCGGCATCATCGGCGGCGAAAGCACCGGCTGCGACCTCGACACCACCGATGTGCTGCTGGAAATCGCCTATTTCGATCCGCTCGGCACCGCCCGCACGGGCCGCAAGCTGGGCGTGCTGTCGGACGCGCGCTATCGGTTCGAGCGCGGCATCGATAGCGGCTTCTGCGAAGACGGTCTGGCCTTCGCCACCCAGTTGATCCTCGATCTCTGCGGCGGCACCCCCGGCCCGGTCATCCAAGCGGGCACGGCCCCCGACCGGCACCGGACGCTGACCCTGCGCCCCAGCCGCTGCGCCAGCCTGGGCGGGGTGGAGGTTGCGGCGGATGAGCAGGTGCGCATTCTGACCGCCCTCGGCTTCGGCGTTACTGTCAGCGGCGATACGCTGTCGGTCGTCCCGCCCTCTTGGCGCGACGATATCGAGGGCGAAGCCGATCTGGTCGAAGAAGTCCTGCGCATTCATGGGCTGGACGCCATTCAGCCCGTGTCGATGGCCGTCGAAGGGCTGCCGCCGCTCGCGATCTCTCCGGCGCAAAAGCGGCTGACGCAATTGAAGCGCCTGCTGGCCGGGCGCGGGCTGCTGGAAGCCGTTACCTGGTCCTTCCTCGCCAAGGCTGATGCCGTGGCCTTCGGCGGCGGTCAGGACGAACTTGCGGTGGTGAACCCCATCGCCGCCGATCTCGACCATATGCGCCCCTCGGCTCTGCCGAACCTGCTGGCGGCTGCCGCCCGCAACCGCGCGCGCGGCATCGCCTCCCCCGCGCTGTTCGAAGCCGGGCCGGGCTTCGTTACCGCCCGCCCGGATGGGCAACGCACCATCATCGTCGGCGTCCGCGTCGGCGATCAGCAGGAGCGTAATTGGCGCGGCACGGGCCGCCCGGTCGATGCCTTCGACGCTAAGGCGGACCTGTTCGCCGCCCTACGCCTCCTCGGCCTGAACCCCGATGGGATGCCGCTGTCGCGCGACGCCCCCGCTTGGTTCCATCCGGGCCAATCGGGCAGCGTCAAGCTGGGGCCGAAGCAGGTTCTGGGGCATTTCGGCCTGCTGCACCCGCAGGTGGCGGAGCGCTATGACCTGGATGCGCCGGTGGCGGTGTTCGAACTGCATCTCGACGCCGTACCGCTGCCGAAAGCCAAAGCGGGCCGCGCCCGCCCGATGCTGAAGACCTCGGCCTTCCAGACCGTGCAGCGCGACTTCGCCTTCCTGGTCGATGCCTCGGTCGAAGTTGAAACCCTGCTGCGCGCCGTGCGCACCGCCGATAAGAGCCTGATCACCCAGGTCGCGCTCTTCGACGTCTACGCGGGCAAGGGCGTGCCAGAGGGCAAGAAATCGGTCGCCCTCAGCATCACCCTGACCCCGATGGACCGCACCCTGACCGACGCCGAAATCGAGACGGTGGCAACCGCCGTCACCGCCGCCGTCGCTAAGGCAACCGGAGGAACCCTGAGAAGTTAAGCGTTACGAGGGACTTGATCCCCGGGCCGTTTCCGCTATGGTTACGGCCCGCAGCGGAGGGGTGGCCGAGTGGTTGAAGGCGCACGCCTGGAAAGTGTGTATACGGGAAACCGTATCGTGAGTTCGAATCTCATCCCCTCCGCCAATCGCTTTCCTAAATAATTGATTTTAAAAGAAAAAATCAGGGCGGCAATAAGCCGCCCCACTTTCTGCCCCACTTTGTCCGTCACTATGCCGCTGCCTCGGTTTTCAGGAAATCGTGCTGGCTTACCAGCCCGGTCAGGTAGCCTTGCCCGGCGGGAATTCCAGCGCGGCGGGCGGGCGCAACCGGCGGAATGAGCCTGGGCAAGCGCAAATCCCGAGCGCCCCCCGCGACGACGTATTTGCGTTCAAGACTGCACTAGGGCTGGCGGCGCTTGATCTCCGCCAGCACCGCCTTGAGATTTTCGGTCGCCATGTTCCAATAGGGCGCGCTATCCGTCGGCGAAAAAACCTCCAAGGCGGCGCGAAAGGCCACCACCGCTTCCTCCAACCGCGCC
>NZ_NOXS01000017.1 GCF_002251735.1 Elstera cyanobacteriorum
CCCCCCCCCTACCACCCAAAAAATTAAAAAAAGGGTGGGACCTGTGGTCAACTTGCGGATCGGCCCGTAGGCACCGCGCGCTTGCGCGCCCTAAGGGCCGACAGTCCACAGCCTTGCGCTGTGGGCTGGCAAGTTGTCCACAGGTCTTCTGTCTCCGTCTTTCATGGTGATTTTAGTAAAATTCAAACGTATTACGCGCTGTGTCCAGAAACGAGCATCGTGTGTCCTCACCCCCGGACACAGCGCGTCCGATGTCTCTAACGGAATCGGCCAAGGTGGGCCGATGGGGGCAAGCCCCCGCGCCTAAGGGCGCTCCCCCAGGTGCCGGGGCTTTGCCCCGTCGCTGTAAAGGGCATCCACGCGACAAGCGCGCGGACCCTCCCTTGACAGCGCTCGCCCCATTCTCGCCGAAGGGCAAGGGTTCAGGGTAAACCTGAACCCTTTTTCAATGGCTCGTCTAATTGGTTTGTGCCTGGGGTGTTACTAGGACGATAACGGTGACATTAGGAGGTGCTTGAACACTGATTTTCGTAGCAAGGGGCCGCTTGGCGAAACAGAGGATAAAGAACACCAATAAAATTACAGATATCATAGTAAAAAAAACATAATCTATTGGTAATAATGTGATAATTACATCAATTATGATATTGTCCAGCATGGAGGTTATTAATTCAGCAACAAATTTTTTCATTTAAATCTCCTTATATTTATTATATATAAATTTTAATTCAGATTAATTTCTGATTAAAAATTGCCACCTCGGTAATGATTTGAGTTGGCGCTCTCTTTGTATCAATCATTGATTGATGTGTCAAGTAAAAATAATAAATTAACTGTAAAAATATTTTTTATTTTGAATACGCTTTTGATCTGTACTGAAGAACCGGCGGTGCAATCGGTCGATCCTGTGGGAAACTATCAAAGTGGAATCGCACCAAATGGGGGCGATAACTGCCAGTAGGGCCGCGCTATTCAGCGCAGTGTTTGCTCTCCAACGGGAGCTGACGGGAATGCCGCCTCTCAACAGGGACCATCAGACGCGCCTGGAAGGGCCTGGAAGGGTCTCCCGCCTCTAGCCGGTGTCTAGGAGCGCAAAAGAGCCAAAGGGTGCCCTTAAACCCTCCTGCCGGGTTTTGGCGCGTGTTTGATCGTCCCTGCTGGAATAGTGCCGAATAGGCGGAGCTGGTCGAACATGCACAGGGGCTGAGACCCGAGCCCAGGCACCCGAAGAGACACCGCACCGACCAGCCGCGACCAACCGGCTTACACGGACCCAGAGCAGCGACCGTCAGCCTGTCGAGAAGGGGCTGGCGATCACGACCTCAACCGGCTTCAACGGCGTTGTCGTGACGAGACCCCGGCTCCTTCCCCATGCGCTGACTCACATGAGCCAGCGTCCTGACCGCCCCTATTCCCGCGAGAGGCGTGCGCTTCACGATTACACCTGGTTGCCACTTTTCAGCGTTCCAACTGGGGCCGACAGCAGCAGCTCCTGACAGGCGGCTCGTCCCAGTTTCGATAGTAGGCGCGTATATACGTCGCTCACGCGACGTTCCTTCACCGCAGCGATGACCGCTGTTTTCCTGGGCAAAGAACGTTCAATCCCAACACCGCACAACAGACAGGTTCAACACAACGCGCACATCAGGTAACTTGTCACTAGTGACAAGTTACGGCGGCCCTTCCGGCGGAGTGTGAACATGATCAATGACCGGCAACCGGCCTATGTTGCACGGCTCAAGCGAGAGGGGTTCGTTCAAATCAGTGGCTGGGTGAAAGCCGAGCATGCTGATGTGATGAAGCGCTGGATGCGGATTGCAGGCGACCGTGAAGACGGCGAATTGCCAACCGTTCAAGCTGGGCAAAAATGGCTAATTCTCATCTTTGATCACACCCCGCCCAGAACCGAGCGAGAGCTACTAAAGACCCTCGGTATGAGCGTCCTCGATGGCGCGCGGAACCTTTGGAGCGGACAGCCGGATGCGGCGAGGGGCACTCAGATCAACCAAATCGCAACGACCCACAAGGGTAAAATCTTCAAGCTGTGATGATGGAAATGAACCCGTTCGTGGAAGCTGGCCGGTATTGCCGCACCAGCCAGAGAAAAATTACGCTTTCAGGAACATCCGCGCGAAAATGGCCACCTGAAACGCGAGAACGAAGCCCATCATCCATTTTAGGACAACAACGTCCGCGTCGATTTTAGCCATTTTGAGTTCAAGTCGATGTTCTGATCCTTCAAGATCAGCCTTCGTTGCTGCTTGAGTATCGATCAAATCAGCGAGAGCCGTTACCTGTTCATTGGTAAAGCCAACAGTTTGAAGCTTTAGGATAGCGGAAGCGCTCATTTTCGTTTTCCTTGATCCTATGATAGCTCTGTGTCTTCGAGAGTCCGAGCCGGTAAGTCCGGCTCGAAACCGGGTAATGGGGGTTCAGAAGGCGGCGGGAGCCCTGGGCCGGTTGGCATCTGTACTTCGCCAGGATACAAGGCTGGTATTGTCTCGAGCGGCGGAAGCATACCAATGTCGTCGCGATCTGGTTGGTCGGCATCGGACACGAGAACCGCAGCTTCGAACAGTGCGTAACGAATCCCGTCGCGTTTACCGGACCAAGCCACCCGCGCGTTAACGACATAGGCATTCACTGTGCCACTGTCGCCAATTTGGCGGACCTCAATCCAATTATTCCGGCTAAGTATCTCCAGCGACCTTTGAACCGTTCGCGGATTGCAGTCAGCCATTTTTGCGAGGACTTTTTGGCTCACAACGAGCGCGTTGTGACGTCCCATCCGTGCCAGCAAGACGTGGAGCAAAGCTGAGGCTCTGGGATGCGCGATAGCAAGCTTCGCCCAACGCTCGTGTGCGGCCCGTTCGGTCTGGACCCATGAGCCGCCCGGCTCGGTGGCAACCTGCAATGATGTTTTTTTCTGCATATTTCAGTCGCAAATTACGACACCAATGTCGTAACCCTACGACACAAAACGTGCGGAAATCAAGACAAGTTTGTCGTAAAAAAAGTCACCAATGTCGTAGGGGTACGACATAGCTAGTGTCGTAGGGGTACGACATAGCTGGTGTCGTACCCCCCCC
>NZ_NOXS01000018.1 GCF_002251735.1 Elstera cyanobacteriorum
GCAAACCGATGGCCCGCCACATCGCGAAGGCCAATGCCCGGAAATCGATGATCCGCTCCAAGGTCGAACACGTCTTCGCCGGGCTGAAGGATCGGATGGGCCTATTTGTCCGAACGATCGGTCTCGACCGGGCCACCACCAAGATCGGGCTGGCCAACATCGCCTACAATATGCGTCGGCTCATCTGGCTCGATACCCGAAATGCGCCCGCATGACGGCAAAAGGCCGCCAAAACACAGCATAGCAACCTGAAAATACTCAGAATGCCCGAAAGGCGGGCATGAATGGCCGTCAGTGGCGCTGAGCTTCTCTCGCTACGGCAAAACGCACGGTAATTCGAGGTGACCTTTCGCTGGAGGGCGGGCACCCACCTCGTCATGTCAAGACCGCCTCCGACCGCGTTGGGGGGGCTGTCGTGCGTATCTCGATAGGTCTGTTCGCGGTTGGTATCGCCCAAAAGCTTTAACCGTTTCAAGCGGTGAAAATTGTTCTTTATTCATCATACAATAATCTGNTTTCGCTGGAGGGCGGGCACCCACCTCGTCATGTCAAGACCGCCTCCGACCGCGTTGGGGGGGCTGTCGTGCGTATCTCGATAGGTCTGTTCGCGGTTGGTATCGCCCAAAAGCTTTAACCGTTTCAAGCGGTGAAAATTGTTCTTTATTCATCATACAATAATCTGTTAGCTATAAGACGCCGGTGAGATTGCGGCAAAAAGTCGCAACTCTCGGTGAATCGGATGCTGCATTCGCTGCGAAGAGACCTAGGATCGCCTGTGTCTCCGGCGCTTGAAGCCAATAAGCCGAGATTTTTTTGGGGGGACACCAATGAGTAAGTTTTTGCGTTTCGCCACAACGGCATTCTTCGCGGTTAGCCTCAGCACGACCGCGCTGGCGGGGACTTTGGTGATTAACTCGGATCAATCCGATCCGGCGCCGCGTAAGGGCATGGAAGCCCTGATCGAGAAATTCAAAAAAGAAAACCCCGACATTGACGTTAAGTTGAACGTCTTTGATAAGGAAAGCTATAAAACCTCGATCCGAACCTGGCTTTCTGGTGAGTCGCCGGATGTCGTCTATTGGTATGCTGGCGAACGGATGAAGTTTTTCGTTGATCGCAAGCTTTTTGAAGATGTCAGCGATGTTTGGGCGGCGAACAAAGGCGCCGAGGCCATGCCCTCGACCGTGGGTTCTGTAACGGTGGACGGTAAGCAATATGGCGTCCCCTATACCTATTACAATTGGGGCATCTATTACCGGAAGGATCTGTTTGAAAAAGCCGGTATTCAACAGCCGCCGAAAACTTGGGCCGAATTTCTTGATGCCTGCGCAAAGCTGAAGGCAAGCGGCGTTGCGCCGATCGTTATCGGCTCGAAAGCCCTCTGGCCCACGGCGGGCTGGTTCGACTATCTGAACTTACGCGTCAATGGTATGGACTACCATATGAAGCTGATGGCCGGGCAAGTCCCTTATACGGACAAAGGCGTTAAGGATGTGTTCGACAAATGGGCTGAGCTAATCCGCCCTGGTTACTTCATCGAAAACCACGCTTCATATACCTGGCAGGAGTCACAACCGCTCTTTTACCAGGGAAAGGGAGCGATGTATTTGATCGGTAACTTTATTACACCGGAATTCCCGGCAGATGTTCGCGATAAAATGGACTTCTTCCAATTCCCGAAGATCGCCGATCAACCGATGTATGAGGACGCACCGACGGATACAGTGCATATTCCGGCACGGGCTAAGAATAAGGTTGATGCAAAGAAGTTTTTGGCCTTCTACATGCGTCCGGACGTGCAGACGGAATTAAATTCTGTTCTGCGTCAAATCCCGACCAACAAAGACGCTAAGCCGAGCGATGATCGTTTCTTGCAGGCCGGATATAAGATGTTATCGGCAGCGGCTGGAACGGCGCAGTTTTATGATCGCGATACCGATCCGAGCCTCGCGCAAGAGGGTATGAAAGCATTCCAGGAATTTATGATTATCCCGGATCGCGGCGATGAAATTCTAACGCGCTTGGAAGCCCGTCGGAAGCAGGTCTTTAAGCAGTAAAGCGGATTGGGGACCATTCCCCCAGCAGGTCTCGACTTGTTGGGGGAATGGGTGCTCGAATTGCGTTCGGGGGTATATCTTCCCATTTTTTTGAACGCGCGCTTCTTCGAGACTGTCGAAGAAGTCTTAACCCTATGGACGCGATCATGACATCTCCCGTAAGCCTATCCCGCCCTGCAGTGCAGCGCAGTTTTTGGCGGCGGCACGAAAAAACCCTTGCGCCGGCGATGTTTCTCAGCCCGGCCCTTTTTGCGTTCTTGCTATTTGTCGTCTGGCCAATTCTATCGAGTGTTTGGATCAGTTTTCACGAGTGGGACGGGTTAGGGCCGAAGATCTTTATTGGTTTGGATAATTATCGAGAACTATTTTCTGATGACAAATTTTACGTTGCGCTTGTTAACAACATTAAATGGCTCATTCTTTATCTGCTGGCCCCAGTCGGCGGATTGATCATAGCGCTCTTTCTCAATCAGCAAATGCCGGGGATGCGACTTATCAAGGCGCTATTCTTCTTTCCTTTTGTGATTTCCCAAGTGGTTGTCGGGGTCATTTTCTCATGGTTTTATGATCCGAATTTCGGCTTGCTGAATGTTGTCCTGAACGCCGTCGGCCTACCCAGCATTGCGCCATTGGGCGACGAGCATATGGTGACATATGCGATCATCGTCGCTGGGCTTTGGCCGCAAATTGCTTACTGTATGATTTTGTATTTAACCGGGCTGAATAACGTTAATCCGGAGCTCATCGAAGCCGCTCGAATGGACGGGTGCAAGGGCTTCCCGATGTTTTGGAACATCATCTTGCCGCAACTCAGGCCCGCGACGTTCATTGCGGTTGTCGTTACAGTGATTGGCGCTTTGCGAAGCTTCGATCTTGTTGCCATTATGACAAATGGCGGCCCTTACGATAGTTCGACGGTGCTGGGTTACTTCATGTACGAGCAGGCGATCTTTGCCTATCGCATGGGATATGGTGCGGCGATTGCAACCGTACTCTTCCTGATTATGGATATTTATATCGCGTTCTTCCTCGTCTCTATGCTTCGGAAGGAGGCAGAATAATGTTCCCTGCGCCAATTCATACAAAAGGCCCTTTTGCTGTCATAAGCTATCGGGTCGCAGTTATCATTGCCTTGGTACTATGGTTAATTCCGCTTTTGGCCATAGCGTTGACCTCAGTTCGATCTTTAGAGGATATTAGCAAGGGGAACCTATGGGGATGGCCATCGAAATTTTTACTGATTGAAAACTATAGTGCCGTCTTTACCACGACGCCGATGGCGATTTTCCTGCTCAATTCGATATTAATCACAGTTCCAACAGTGATCGGAGCGATTGCGTTGGCGGCAATGGCTGGGTTTGCTTTGGCCAAATATAAGTTTCGCGGCAACATACTTCTCTTTGCTATGTTTATTGCAGGGAATTTTATTCCATTCCAAATCTTAATGATCCCGGTACGCGACTTGATGATCGGCCTTGGAATGTATGATTCCATTGGCGGTCTAGTTGCCTTTCATATCGCTTTTCAATCTGGTTTTTGTACTCTTTTTATGCGGAATTTCATCAAAGCCCTACCCGATGCGCTGATTGAGGCCGCCCGCATGGAAGGTGTTTCGGAAGTCAATATTTTCTTTCGAATCATTCTACCCCTTGTCCGTCCCGCTTTGGCCGCCCTTGCGGTGCTGATTTTTACCTTTGTCTGGAATGATTATTTTTGGGCCCTGATCCTCGCGCAGACCGATTCGGTGCGACCGGTTACGGCGGGCCTTCAGTCCTTGAAGGGCATGTGGGTTGCCTCGTGGCAGTTGATTTCTGCCGGCTCGATCATCGCGGCCCTCTTGCCAGTCTCGATCTTCTTCATGATGCAGCGGCATTTCATCGCCGGGCTGACGTTGGGGGCAACGAAGGAATGACCCCGGCCATTTCGCTGAGCGTTGGACGGCGTCAGCTTGTTCTGGCGCAGGATGCGGCGCCGTGCTGGTCCTATTTTGGTCCGCTCGTTCCGGATACCGACAGTGTCGTATCGCTCCAGCGTCGCCCGGTTCCAAATGCGTCGCTCGACGTCCCGCCCCCTATTCCCCTCTGTCCAGTCGAGGGCTGGGGGTATTGGGGAACGCCGGGACTCGCGTTTGCCGGGTTGGCGCCGATACAATGGCGCGCGGTACAGTTAACCCAAACCGGCTCCCAGGCGCAGGTTACGCTGACCGCGGCCGGGATCCGATGGGAACAATCGCTCTCGCTTGCCGACAGCGGGGGGCTTACGGTTTCCGCGCGGGTCACGAATGAAGGAGACGCGCCGCTCATCCTGCTGCGCTGCGCCGCCGTCACGGTACCCCTGCCCTCCGACGCCGCCGAGATCCTCACGTTTAGCGGCACTTGGTGCCATGAGTTCCAAACCCCCCGACTTAGCCTGCCCGCCGGTAGCTTCGAACGGGCCTGTCGCCGGGGGCGGCCTGGTCATGATGATTTTCCTGCCCTTGTCTGTGGAACGCCGGGGTTTTCTGATCAGACTGGCTGGATCACGGCGGCGCATCTTGCATGGTCGGGGGATCACGTCCTGCGCATTGATGCCCTGCCCGATGGACAAAGAGTGATGCAACTGGGCGAAGCTTTTGCTGGCGGGGCGCTCACACTCGCCGCTGGCGAAACCTATTGCAGCCCGGATGCGGTTATCTTTATGGCCGACGGGCTTAACG
Organism: Elstera cyanobacteriorum; assembly: GCF_002251735.1. NCBI lineage: Bacteria > Pseudomonadati > Pseudomonadota > Alphaproteobacteria > Rhodospirillales > Rhodospirillaceae > Elstera > Elstera cyanobacteriorum. The sequence goes on from NZ_NOXS01000018.1 coordinate 4,753, forward strand.
ATCTGCGCAGCCAAACCCACGCTCATTTTCGGACCCATATTCTGCCACTTCAAACGCGCCCCCGGCCGGTTCACTTGAATACGTGGGAAGCCTTATATTTTAATCATGATCGGGCTGCCCTGTCGGCCTTGATCGCCGCCGCTGCGGACGTTGGCATCGAGCGCTTTGTTCTGGATGACGGTTGGTTCCGGGGTCGGCGGTCTGACCGGGCGGGACTGGGGGATTGGACGCCGGATCGTCAGGTGTACCCAGAAGGGCTTAACCCCATTGCCGCAGAGATCCAGGCGGCAGGGATGGAAATGGGCCTATGGGTTGAACCCGAGATGGTCAACCCCGACAGCGATCTCTATCGTACTCATCCAGAATGGTGCCTGCATGTCCCCGGCGCGGCCCAACCGACAGCACGCAATCAATTGGTGCTGGATCTCACGCGCCCCGAAGTCATTGAGTATCTGTTCGAGCACTTGGATCGGCTGCTGCGCCAAACAACCATTACCTACTTAAAATGGGATATGAACCGCGATCTCGCCCCGGCCCATAGCGCGGTCAACGGCTGGGTAACATCGGCCCAGACGCGCGCACTTTATGGGATTATCGACAGGCTGCGTGCCGCCCATCCTGGAGTTGAAATCGAAAGCTGTGCCAGCGGGGGGGCACGGGCGGATTGGGCTATTCTGCGCAGGGCAGATCGGGTTTGGACGTCCGATAGCAATGACGCTCATGACCGGGTCGATATCCAGCGCGGCTTCAGTCTGTTCTTCCCGCCTGAGGTGATGGGCAGCCATATTGGGCCTGCCGAGTGTCATACGAGTGGGCGGCGCTTACCATTACGAACCCGGGGCGCTGTCGCGCTTGCCGGTCATTTAGGGGTCGAATGGGATATTCGCGGTCTGACCCCCGACGAGCGAGTAACGCTTACGGCCTTGATTGCCCATTTCAAGGACGACCGGGCGCTGCAGGGCCGGGCCCAGACTCATTTTCTGGAGCTGCCGGAGGTCCGGGCGGTCGGTTGGATGCTGCTAGACCCGCAGACCGGCGTTGCCCGGGTAACAATCACATCCCGTAGCTATAGCCAAGTTCCCCTAAGGGTAAAGCTGCCTAATCTTCCAGCGGGCGTAACCTATCAGCCTAAGGTGCACGCGCCCTTCACGCTGCCGCAAGGGCTTATAGATCAAAAAATATCGGCTGAAGCCCTTCAGAATATCGGCCTTCTTCTCGATCTCCGCGCCCCAGATCAAGCCCTTATCTTCTCACTAGAGCCTCAATGATGACACGCACAGCAATGTTAGGCGTTTGTTACTATCCAGAGCATTGGAACGAGAGCCAATGGGCCGACGACGCCCGCCGTATGGTCGAGCTTGGCATTCGCATTGTCCGCATCGGGGAGTTTGCCTGGACGCGGCTTGAGCCTAATCCGGGTGAGTATCGTTTCGAATGGCTGGATCGGGCGATTGAAACCCTGGGCGGGGCAGGACTTAAAATTGTCCTTGGCACCCCGACAACGACGCCGCCGAAATGGCTGATCGACCAGATGCCCGATATGATTGCTTATGATCGGGATGGCCGCCCGCGCGGGTTTGGGTCTCGGCGGCATTATGATTTCAGCCACGAAGGTTATCGGCGCGAAGTAGCGCGCATTACCGAAGTCTTAGCCAAGCGCTACGGGAAAAACCCCCATATTATGGCTTGGCAACTCGATAACGAGTATGGCTGTCACGATACGATCCGCTCCTACTCGCCTGTTGCACGCCGGGCCTTTCAAGAATGGCTGCGCGCGCGCTATCGCACAATCGCCGCCCTCAATCAGGCTTGGGGGACGGTATTCTGGAGTATGGAACTTCGGGATTTCAATGAAGCCGAATTACCCAACCTAACCGTCACTGAAGCGAACCCAAGCGCGTGGTTAGATTTCTACCGTTTCGCGTCGGATCAGGTGGTAAGTTTCAATAAACTCAAGGCTGACATTCTGCGTCATCACGCGCCGGGGCAGGATTTAAGCCATAATTACATGGGCTTCATTACCGAATTTGATCATTTCAAGGTGGCAGCCGATTTGGATTTCGCCACCTGGGATTCCTACCCGCTCGGCTTTACCGATACCCTGTTGCGCTTGCCGCCGGAAGAGCGCCAGCGCTGGCAGCGAACCGGGCATCCCGATATTGCCGCTTTTCACCATGATCTTTACCGGGCCGTTGGCCGGGGGCGCTGGTGGGTGATGGAGCAGCAGCCCGGCCCGGTGAATTGGGCTTTTCACAATCCCGCGCCGCTGCCCGGGATGGTGCGGCTCTGGACATGGGAAGCGTTCGCCCATGGGGCGGAAGTCGTCACCTATTTCCGCTGGCGTCAGGTTCCGTTCGCCCAGGAGCAAATGCACGCCGGTTTATTACGGCCCGATAGCGAACCCGCGCCGGGCTATGCCGAAGCCGGGGCGGTTGCTGTCGAAGCGGCCGATCTGCCAATGCCGGATACAGAACCTGCCCCTGTCGCGATTCTTTTTGACTATGCCGCGGACTGGTTGCTGACCGCCCATCCGCAAGGGCGGGAATATTCCTTTAAGCATATCGTCTTCGACTGGTATCAGGCCGTAAGGCGTTTGGGTTTGGATGTCGATTTCGTCAGCCCGGATGGGGATCCGAGCGCGTATCGTTTGATCCTGGCTCCTGCCTCACCCTTGGTTTCGGACGCTCTGGCTGCGCGCTTGGCGCAGGCGGTCGCGTCGGGCGCGACGCTGGTGTTGGGGCCGCGTGTTGGCTCCAAGACCGAAAACCTCCATATCCCGAGTAACCTGGCCCCGGGGGCCTTGGCTACTTTAGCGGGTTTCCGGGTTGAGCGCGTTGAATCGCTCGACCCGGCTTTTGCCGAGCCCGTTACATGGCATGGCGAAACCTATCAAACGCGCGGCTGGCGCGAAGCGACGGAGGGCGGCGCGAAAGTCCTTGCCACCTTTAACGATGGTTGGCCCGCTTTACGCGAACAGCGCCATGGCGCGGGGCGTGTCTATAGCTGGCATGGTTTACCGGACGGTGACTTTCTAAGGGCGGTGCTCGCCCCTTGGGCGGAGGCCGTGGGATTAACGCTGCACCCGGTTCCTGAAACCGTGCGCCTGCGCCGTCGGGGATCGCTGACCTTCGCCTTCAATTATGGGTCTGATCCCTGGCATGGCCCCGTCGAAGGGGCATCAGGGGTTCGCTATCGTATCGGCGGCGCACGCGTGTTGCCGCAGCAAATCGCCGCTTGGGAGCGGTCTCCGTCTCATGATCCGATGGGAGTTGAATAAATGGCTGATGTAACGCTCTCCCAGCTCGCCAAAAGCTTCGGTACGGTTGATGTGCTGCATGGCATTGACCTTAGCATTGCCTCACGCGAGTTCGTCGTTTTCGTCGGGCCATCGGGCTGCGGTAAATCTACCCTGCTGCGCATTATCGCTGGGCTTGAAGAGATTTCTTCTGGCGATCTGCTCATTGATGGCGTGCGCGCCAACGATCTGCAGCCGGTCGAGCGTGGTACCTCGATGGTGTTCCAATCCTATGCGCTGTACCCGCACATGACGGTCGCGGAGAATATGACGTTTGGGCTGCGGATGGCAAAAATGCCAAAAGCTGATATTGCGCGGCGCTTGGCTGAAGCCGCCCGTATCTTGCAGCTCGAACCCCTGTTGGACCGGCGTCCGCGCCAGCTTTCGGGCGGCCAGCGTCAGCGGGTCGCGATCGGTCGTTGCATTGTGCGCGATCCGAAGGTTTTTCTGTTCGACGAGCCCCTATCAAACCTTGATACGGCGTTACGCGTCCAAATGCGCATTGAAATTGCCCGCCTACACCGCGAACTCAATGCGACAATGGTTTATGTCACACACGATCAAGTAGAAGCCATGACTTTGGCCGATAAAATCGTGGTGCTACGGGCAGGGCGTATTGAACAAGTCGGCGCCCCGTTAGAATTATATCATGCACCAGCCAATAAATTTGTTGCTGGTTTTATCGGCTCTCCAGCAATGAATTTTATCCCTGTTGTGCTTGCCTCGGTTGGCGAAAACGGGATCACCGTTACTTTGGGAACAAGCGATAATTTGCTGATTCCACGCCTACCGAATGGCCCCTCGGCGCCAACAGGCCGGTTGACCCTCGGGATTCGTCCGGAACACCTAAGCCTCACTCCACAGGGCGGGACCGAGCTTAAGTTGAGTGTTCAGGCCGTAGAACGCCTCGGCAGTCAGACTTTCTTGTATGGCACGCTGGCTGACGGCGCGTGGATTACGGTCGAGGCGCCGGGCGAAACCACCTTCGCCGTCGGCAGCCAGGTTTCTGCATGGATCGATCCCGCCGCCGTTCATTTGTTCGACAGTCACGACCAAGCCCTTCCTCGGATTGCCGTTCCATAGAAAGACGTATTATCTGAAGCGGGAACAGTCCGCCACCATAACCGGGCTGACGCCGCAGGCCACGCCCACGGCCCAATCCCGCGCAATCAAAGGTGGTCACCTCGAATTACCGTGCGTTTTGCCGTAGCGAGAGAAGCTCA
>NZ_NOXS01000019.1 GCF_002251735.1 Elstera cyanobacteriorum
CCGGAAACTGGCGGCCCAGGAACCGGGGAATATCGAGTTTCAGACGGATCTCATTGTCAGTCTTGTGCGCTTGGCGTTCGCCGGGGAACGACCCGAGAAGCATTATTCCGAAGCACTGGCGATCCTATCGGATTTAAATGCGCGCGGCCTTTTAAGCGCGGATCAAAGCACTTGGGTTCCTGCGGTCACGGCGAAACTGGCTGAATTCTATGGCAGCCAAGCCTACGAGGCGCTTTTCGATAAAGATTTTACCGGTGCCGAGCAGCGCGCAAACGCGGGGTTAGGGCTCGATGCCCGTCTCGATTGGATCAAGAGCAACCTTGCTCACGCCCTGATGTTTCAAAACCGGATTGCCGAAGCGGATGCGATTTATCTCGGCCTAAGGGGGACGGCGGTTCAGGGCAAGCCCTGGGAGCAACTCATTGAAGAGGATTTTAAGGCTCTGCGCGACAAAAATATCCAGCATCCCCATATGGCAGAGATCGAAGCGGCCTTTCGCAAGCGGCGGTAATACGGTCGCTGACCCGAACCGCCCAACCCGTGCGCCTAGGCTTTGGGGCGCTCCTCCTTCAGCCACAGCGCCTGCCAACTCTTGGTTTCGGCCGCGATTATGGCTTCGGCGGCAGCGGCGATTTCCGCAGCACCCGCCTCGGGGGATTGGGTTGCCTTTAAATGGGCGAGCCGCCGGGCTGTGATCCGGTAACTAATTATCAGCGCGTCATAGCGTGCCGCTTGGCCGTGGGCGAGAACCGTTCCGGCCACCGTCGTGATAACGGCGGTCAAGGCCGCCAGATCGAAGCCGCCTTTCGCCGTAGTCGCAGCGACGGCTGTAATAACGGCAGCGGCCCCCGCCAAAAGAAATTCAGCACGATGTAAAAGCCGTGACGGCAAGGTCAGGCGGTCGGCGGTCTTGCGATAAAAGGCAATCTGCTCATCTACCCGCGATGTCATGTATGCTGCCGCATCGAGAAAGCCGCGCGGACACGTGCCGGTTCCCTGCGCTTTCTGCTCCTGAAGCGCGAGGCCTTCGGTTGTGATTTCGACCGCTTCGATGCGGTCGGCAAGAAGCTGATCCCGCGTGCTGCTCTCACTATAAGGGTCGGCCCCGGTTGCATAGAGGAAGGCTTCGCGTTTTAACGCCTCGGAGGCCATGCGCGCGGTCACATGCTGCGCGACCGCGTCCTGCCCCAACATGCGGGCGGTCAAGAAAGTTCCCAGCGCCAGCATACCGGTTGCCGTCCAAGTCAAACCGGCGCGGCCGGCATCGCTCGGCAAGCCCCCCGCAACCGCTGCCAGTGCGGCCCCTGTGATCGACAGCCCAAAGCAGGTGAGACGTATGCTCTCTAACCGCCGTTTCAAATGATTGCCCGTTGCCGAGAGTTCGGCTTGGCGCTCGGCTAGCCGATCCAAAAGGGGAATAATGCTATTCGTCATTGTGAACGGGCCCACCGACCGTAGGGTTGAATGAGATAAGAGGCGTCGATCTGCATCAGAGGGTCACGTGATCGTTAACCGAACCCGCCCGCGATTATTCCCGTAAAAGCCCCAAGCATCATTGGCGTAGGCATAGAAATATCCCGACTCGAGCGGGGTATAGGTCACGGGGCCGCTTCCGATGCGAAAACTCTCGTGCGGGATGATCTTCTCTTTCTCCACCCTGCCATTGCCAATCGCGCCGACCAAATAGAACCAGGGCCAATCGTGATGGCGGCGCGAAAAGCGGAAATCGGCGTTTTCGTTGCCGGTGAGGCGTTTCAGGAGGGGTTCGATCCGATCCCCCAAACCGCCTACGCCCTGAAAAAACCGCCCCCAGGTTAAGCGCCGGTCGAGCGGCCCATCAGGGGAGCAACGCATCTCGGCGTCCAGCCACTCGCCTTCGGCGCTGAACGTATAAGGCTGACCGGCGGTGAGATAGACGCCGGTATCGTTCCACGGTTGATTGGCATAAATCTCGAGCGTTAGCGGGCTGCCCGGCGTGAAGGGCGCTGTCGGTCGATAGGGAGCCTGGGTTATCGGTGGTGCCGCCCTGCGTTGCGCCACCGAAGGGTGCAGATCAGGGCTGCCAACCACGGGCACGGCGCGTGGCATCGTGGGGAGAGCCGAGAAAATCCCCTGGTCTGAACGGTGCTGAACATCCGACGGGTTGGGATGGATTTGCGCGGTGAAATGGGGATCGAAGGCCAAGCCTGCTGCACTCGCCTCCTGGATCATCCACTCTAGGGGGCCATCGGACAGGCCGGTTTCCTTATAGCCGCCGCCAACATCGGCGTGGCTGCCGGGGAACCAAATTTGTTTGACGTCCCGCCCCTCAAACTTGGTCCAGAGGGTTGGCTGGAAGCTTTGTCGCCGCTCGTCCATCGCAACCGCGTGGCGGGCGGTGCGGACATTTTTGCCCAAGTCCGTATCGTGAAAATCATGGTCGCGCGGATTATCGAAAATATTGGCGACGGCCAGTTCGTCCGGCACGCCCAGGGCCCCGACCGTATCCCAAACGCCGATAAACCGGATGGGAAGGACCACCTGCCCCTCGGGAAGGGGTAAGAATGTCCACCCCGACTGCGCCGCCCATCCGTCGCGTTTTTTCCGGTATCCCTGATCGAAGGCTTCGCCAATGCGGCGCCAGATTTCGCGATCCGCCAGCCCCGTGAGGTCCAGCAGCCCGCAGCGGCCCACGAAACCGCCGAGGCTGCGCACGGTATAGGCCCCCCGGCTGAACCCGAATAAAAAGATATCCGTGCCAGGGGTATAGTGATCACAGAGCGTTCGGTAGGCGCTCATAATATTTTGATCGAGCCCAAGGCCGAGCGCGCCGCCCCAAACCCGCCGGACCAATCCCGCATTCGTGCCAACGCCGGGATGGTAATGGCTTTTCTGGGGGACCCCTGCCCCATCACTGGCGGCCACGGAATTATGCAGCCGAACTACATTGGTGGGTGATGGCACGCCGCGATCTTCCATATCGGGCGTATTCCAGGTGCCATCACAACAAATAATCAGGCGCTGGGAGGGGCTCATGATCTTAGTCTCCGGCAAGAGGGGTGCGGGCGGGCTAAAGTTTCCAGTCTTTCAAATCTTTTGCGGCTCTTGCTTCGAGTTTGCTGAGCAGCGCCTTGGTTCCAAAGCCTCTGGCCAGGGCAATGAGCAGATCACTGAACCAGAAGTTCAGCGCGCCACCGGCGGTATGCGTAATAATCTTGTTCACGCGCTGATCGAGGGTGTCCGAGATCGACTTCGCCGTCAGTTTATTCGCGGGCCAGTCAACCGTCTGATCCGGCGTCGCCACCTCGTCTATCAGCGGAATGATCGGCAGATAGCCATCCTTGGCCTTTCTCTTGAAGCGGACCTTCTGCGCCTCGGTCCAGCGTCCGTGCTGGAACAGCGGATTGCCCGCGTGCAGCACGAATTCCTCTTCTAGGAATTTCAGGCAGTTGGCGCGGCCCAACCAATAATCATGGTTGCGGAAATCGCGGTTGAAAAATCCGATGAACCCCGCAAGCCCGCCGCTCGCCAAGGCTTTTTCGCCCGTGATGTCACGCCGGACGGGGCTAACCAGAAAGCGGCTAAAGACATTCGGATCGGCCATCAACAGCAGGTCGCTGCTGGCAAAGCGGCTGTGCTGCATAAACCCGTCGAGGGTGGTACGGCCTTGATCGAGCGCATTCCCGGCCTGCGTTTCGCCCAAAGGCACGACGTCGGCCAGCGGATCGACCAGAATCACAGCGCGGTCCGATTTATCCCCGTCGCGCGGGTTGCGCCCGGTTAGGCCGGATAAATAGGTGCGCGCAAGTTCAATCGGTTCGTTATTGAACATGCCGCCATCGACCGCATTGAAGGAATAGTCTTTGGCCTCCGGGGTCGTCCATTGCGGGCACAGCGGCAACGCGCGGGCGCGGCCTTCCTCGCCGGGAACGACGACGGCGCGATAATCGTAATGGGCGCGCGGGCGGGTCAGCGAATAGGGCGGCAAAACCAAGGGAAAGGCGCCCCCGGCTGCGGCATAGGTGGCGAGCGTATTCCATTCCGTGCCCGCCGCTTCGAAGAATTCGTCGGGGCGCGTATAGGCGTCCAGCTTCGGGGCGCCGTGCCCAGAAATATCGCAGGCAAAGCGGGCATAATCGGCCTGGGCGCGGGCGCTGAAGGATTTACCGCCCTCGAAGGGAATGGCATAGGGCACGCCGGTCAGATTGCCCAAGGTGACAATTACCCGAAACGGATTATCGACATAGGGCCGCTGATACCACCCGTGGGGCAACGGCAGCGGCGCGCGCGGCAATGCCGCTGCCGCCGCCGTCGCGGCCTTAATCGGGGCACCGTTCAACAGGGATTTAGGGGTTTGATTGGGCTGCAGGTCCGAGAGATCGACCATGCCCCTGATATCCAGCCGGTTGACCCAGGTGTCATAGAGCAGATGCGCCTTGCCCACATCCTCGGTCGAGCCGGGCCGGACCGGCTCGATCCCATGGGCCAACATCCGCGCCAACAGTGCCGCACTTACCCCGCCCCCCGACGCCCCAGTGGCGACGCGCAGCCGCACCTCGTGCTGGGGAACATCCTCTCCCTTGGTCTTCGCGCCATACCAAGCATCCAGCGCCTCGATCAGCTTATCGAGAAACCCCGCCGTATAGGCGCCGGTGGAGGCAGTTCCCGCCAGCACCAAGGCAACCTGAAACCAGCCATCCAGCGGCGCCTGGACGGAACTATTCAACACAGCAGTGACTTGATCGGCGGACGGCTGGGTCATGGCGGGTCTCCGGGGAGAGGAAGATCGAGGAGGCGGGCGGTGTTCGTCAGGGCGTTCTGAACGTCGGCTTGTGGGATCGTGGGGATAAGGTGGAGAGTGGGGGCGAGCAGCGCGCGGGCGGCGGGAAGGTCGCCGAGGTCGGCGACGGTGCGCGCAAGGTTGGCGATGCAAATCAGTACTCGAGGATGTTCTTCATTTAAACTCTTCCGCAGAGACGACAGTCCTTCTTCGAGGAGTGCCCGCGCGGCGGAGTGATCACCTTGAGCGCAAAGAATTGCCGCTAAATTATTCATGCTTGTAAGTGTGTCAGGATGAGCCGGTCCTAGACGACGGCGGCGAGTTTCAAGCGCCCCTTCTTGAAGCGCTCGCGCCTTGGACAGGTGGCCCTGGTCGGCGAGTGTCCCTGCTAGATTGTTTTGGCTTGTGAGTGTAGCCGGGTGCTCCGGCCCTAGGGTGCGACTGCGCACCTCGAAGACCTGTTCTTGAAGAGTACAGGCGCCCGCCAAATCGTCTAAGGCGCCGAGTACTCCCGCTAAATTATTCATACTGATGAGCGTGTCGGGATGCTCCTCACCCAGGCGAGAACGGCGAAGTTGCAACACGCTCTCATGTATTTTTCGCGCTTCATTCAGTTTATTCTGCGCAAAAAAAGTATTTGCTAGATTATTCATCACAGTTAGAGTGTTAGGGTGTTTCGATCCAAATTTTTTCTGAAAAAGTTCTAGTGCTTTTTCATAAAGCTTCTGAGCCCTTGTGAGATCGTTCTGCGCACGGAGAATCCCCGCCAGATTATTTATAGTTATGAGCGTGTCGGGGTGAGCCGGGCCTAGAGTGCGTTGTTGAACCTCAAGTACCTGTTCTTGCAGCACCAGCGCCTTCGGCAAATCCCCACTTTTCCACAATGTCTGCGCCAGGTTATTCATACTTGCAAGCGTATAGGAGTGTTCTTGACCATGAATGCGAAGGAAAGAAATTACTACTTCCTCCTGCAATGACTGTGCGGCCAGTAGATTTCCTTGGGCGGAGAGAGTAACTGCAAGATTATTCATAGAGGTGAGTGTATCGGGATGTTCCGGTCCCAATTTGCACCGGTCTACTTGTAAAGCGTATTCCTGTAGGGCCCTTGCGCCCGCTAAGGCACCGACAAGATGCAATGCTTGCCCTGTTACCGAGCCTAACCCTGCTTCCCGTTGTGCCAATCCTGCCTCCGCCCGCTTTATCGCATGCGGTAGCAGCCAACCGCTGACGGGGTTACTCCGATGGTGGCCGGCATTTGCGTCAATCGCCTGCATATCCGCCAGCAGGGCCGAATCAATCGCCTCCAGCCACCCCGCCACGGGCGCGGCGTCGGTGAATCCGGGCAGCAGGGTTACCACTTCAGCCAGCAGAGGATGCAAACTGAGGACCGGCACCGCTTCTCCCCCTGGGAAGGCCGCGCGCGTGTCGCGGTCGATCAGGCCCAGGCTGTAGAGTGGACGCTGGGCGGCGGCGAGGCCTGCTTCTCCCAGGGCTTGCTGCAAGAGTTTGACTGGCACGGGTGCGGCGGCGAGATGGGGCAGCAGCCCGAGCAGGGTGCGGCTGGTGCCGGGCGGTCCTTGCGTCGGTAGGCGGTCCAGAGTCGTCCGCAGGGTGGCCAGCACGGGGCGAAACGTGTCCTCATCGGCCTCAAACTTTTCCATCAGGCTTTCCAGCCCGGCAACCGGCGTTCCTTTTACCTGCGCCAGCAGGGTTTCCGGCGTGATCCCGTCAGCCAGCGCATGCCCAAGCAAGGTCAACGATAGCGCGTGGCCGTGGACATGCTGAATCAGCGGCTCCAGCCGATCCGCCGGATAGATCGGCCCCTCCTGCGCTTCCGCAATCCGCTTGAGCAAGCGCAGCGCATCGGCGGGGCGCATCCGGTCGAGCGGATAGGCGGCGATTCCCGGCAGCCGGGCGCGGGCGGTAAAGAGCGTCGTCCCCTCCCCGCTTGGTGCGCGCAGGGCGGCAATCTGCGCTTCGTTCGCCCGGCTGGGCACATTATCCACCAGCCAGAGATAGGCCCCCTTGCCGTTGAAATAGTGAAACAAGGCGCCGCGAACCTCATCGCGCGCGCCGGTCCCCGTGGGCAGGTTGCGGCGTTGGGCGGCGCGCAATAGGGCCGTATCGATCTCCCGGTCAATATCGGCTTCGCTGACGGTATCGCCCGGCAAATTGAGGCGCAGCAAACCGCCCGGGTAACAAACAGCGAAGCGGCGCGCATATTCCTGCGCCAACTGGGTTTTGCCCTGGCCGCCGAGGCCGGAGACCAGCGCCTGCGCCGCCCCCTGCCCTTCTACCCCCGGCGCGTCGGCCCAAAGCTGGGCGTGGAGTTCCAACAGTTCCCGCGCCCGCCCAACGAAACGCGGGTCGGCGGCTTCATCACTGCGGGCGACGCGCAGGCCCATCGCCCCAAAACTCTGCACCTTGTCGTGCGCGGCGATATGGGCGCACAATTGGTCCGCCAGCGTGTCCAACGCCGCATCGCTGGGATCGGCGGGCAGGATCGGCAGTTTCACTGCCTTCAGCCGCCCCAAGGCCGCGTCGGACAGAATCGCCTCCGGCCCTACAACCAGAATTTGCCCTACCGCCGCCTGGGGCTGGGCCGAAGCGAGGGCGGTGATGAGTTCGAACTGACAGGCGACCGACGCGCCAAACTCCCCGAACCACCAGGCCAAGAAAAATGCGCTGGACCGCAGCCCGTCGAGAACCTTCTCAGACAGCGGCTCCAGCGGTTCGATTTCGCGCTCATCCAGCCAGACGCGAAGATCGGGCCTTTCCAACCGGGCCTTCAAACGCCGAATAGTGGGCTTTTCGGCAGAATGGTGGCTGAGGAAGATCTGCCGCGAGGTCATAACGCCCCCGCTTTAGGCTTGCGATTCGCGGGTGATATCGACGTTCGAAATCCAGCCCAGCATCGGCTCGGTCGGGATGCCGGACCGGGTCACGATCACATCTTGGCAGTTGGGCACCGCCGCCATCGCCGCCTTCGCATCGGCCAGCGAGCCCGCCTCGCCAACGAAGGCAAGGGTGCGGCTGAGGAAGGCGCTCCACGGGCCGGTGCCGCCCGGTTGGGATTGGTCGATGAGGGCGGAGAGGGGATCGGCCTTCAGGTCAATTGATTTACCCGGAGCCTGATAAACCTGCGCCAGCATCTCGTTCCAAATCGACCGGTGCAGGACGGCGGCGCAACTACCGTCGGCGCGCAAAAACAGCAGGCGATTGATGCGCTGCTGCTGCGGTGTGAGCGTCTCGAACCCCGCCACAACCTGTGCGCACATTAGATCGCCCAAAACCCCGCTCGGCCCCAGGGTGACGGCAATCACCGAGGCTTTCGGCATCATCACATCGCGCAACTTTCTGCTAGCAAGCCGCGCGCTGACGGCTTTCACCGCATCCAAGGTGCCTTGGGAGGCCGCGAGGTAATTCTCCTTCGAATAGAAAAACGCCAAAATCGTCCCCACCCAGGCCGAGACAACCGGCAGAATGGCGGTGAGCAGCAGCTTGCCGGTATCGAGGAAGTCATTTGGGTTCCCACTGCGGGCCGCCGCCCACAAAAGCCCGGTGACAAGCACTGTCATCAAGCCCGCGGCGATGCTCATTACGGTGATGGCAAGCTTAAACTGCGGGGAATCGGGTTCAGCCATCGACGGATCTCCGGGGAAGAGCGATGGAGGCAGCCCAGGACGCGGCCTGCCGCAATTGGACTTAGTGAATGGCAAGATAACAGCTTAGAGAGGTGTTAGCCTGACTGAAGCGCGTTTTAGGCGAAAGCGCTCTTTAACCCTTTTGCGGTATTCGATAGGCTAATTGGCGAGGTTCCAGGTTCGGATGCAGAATGGCCCAGACGCAGATTTTCCTCAGTCACCGCAGTTCGCAGAAAGCCTTTCTGAAAGCGCGGTTGATCCCGAAGCTGGAGCCGACCTTCAAAGTCTGGCTGGACGAGCGCGAGATTGACCCGCTGGAGCCGATTACCGAGGAAATTCGCCAAGCTATCGCCGAAAGTCACCTGTTCTTGGCTTGGTGGTTCGACGGCTATGAAGAGTCCGAACCCTGCCACTTCGAACTGATCACTGCCCTCGCCCACTGCCGGGCGGAAGGGGAGCATAGCTACCAGCAGCGGGTGTTTTTCGCTGGCCCAGATGCGGCGCGCAACTATGCCGAGGCAGGGATTTTTAAGGGGTTGCTCGCCGCGCCCCTCTCGACCGAGCCGACCGAGGCGGAGCTTGACACCCTCGTGAACGCCCTCAAAAGCCGCGCCGGGGATGCCCTCCAGCCCTTCGGCGCGACCAAGCTGGATAAAGCGAACCGCGAGGCCATCGCGCCGAATACCAACTTCGTCGGTCGCGCTAAGGAGCTGCTGCAGCTTTTTGGGCGGATGCACGCCGGGCGCGCTGGAACCGAGGGGGGCGGCGATGCCGTAACCCTCGTGTCGGGCATGGGCGGCGAAGGCAAGACGGAACTCGCCAAGGAATTCGCCCGGCGCTTCAGGGCGTGGTATCCGGGCGGCGTCTATCGCATCAATCTGCCCGGGGATGCGGGCGATTGGGCGGCCAGCGGTGCGGCGCTCGATCAAGCCCTCGCCGATATTGCCGATGATTTCGGCATTCTCCGCCCGGAAAATGCCACGCGCCGCTTTGTGCGCGGGCGGATCGGCGAGAAGCTGACGACGCCCTACCTCTGGCTGCTCGATGATATTCGCGGCGGCGTTTCAGTGGAAGATTTGGCGGATTTTCTGCCGCCCAACGGTCACGGAACCTGCCTCTTGACCAGCCGCGCCAAGGTCTCCGGCATGCCGGAGTTTGACTTGGAGCGTCTATCGCCCAGCGATGGGCTGCGGCTGCTAAAACGGCTTAGCCCGACATTGGCCGACGATATGGCGGCAAAACTTGTTGATCATGTCGATGGCCACGCCCTCGCGCTCAACCTGATCGGGCGCGGCGTTCACAGCGGGACGGACCCTGCGGCCTTCCTCAGCAAAACCGGGGCGGCGCTCGCCCCGCTGGAACAAGTGGCCGCGCGCTTAAAGCTCGGCGGGGCCAAGGTGCGGCCCGTTCTGGCAACGCTGCTCACCAGCCTTAGCCTGATTCCCGCCGATCATTTTGCCCGTCCCCTGCTGGGCTTGCTGGCGCGACTGGCGTCCGCGCCGGTGCCCGTCGCGTTTCTTCAGCGGTTTATCGGACCAGATAGGCTGGTTCCGGCACTAGAATGGCTCACAACGCAGGGGTTGTTGCGTGAAACGCTTGCGGGCGGGCTAGATTGCCGCCGCCTGCATCCCCTGATGGCCGAGGTGGTGCGTGAATTGCCCGAGGCGTTTGGGGCCGCGGAAAGCCTGAGCGAGGGGCTGACGGCGCTGGATGGGGTTTTGCGCGCGGAGTTGCAGGCAATTATCGACGATGCGGGGCATTTCCGCCGCAACGCTCTCGCAACCATGCTAATGCCGCACGCACGCCACCGGGCGGCGGTGGAACTGGAGGAGGCGCGGCCCGATTTCGCCGCTGATCTCGGATCTGCCCTCTACGCCCTTGGCGACCTGCCCGGCGCACGGGCGCTGGAGGAGCACGTTCTCGACATCCGCCGCCGCTTTCTGGGGCCAGAGCATCCCGACACGCTCACCGGTATGAATAATCTGGCGGAAACCCTCCGCGCTCAGGGCGACCTGCCCGGCGCGCGGGCGTTGCAGGAGCAGGTGCTAGACGCCCACCGCCGCGCCCTAGGGCCGGAGCATCCCCACACGCTTATCAGTATGAACAATCTGGCGGAAACCTCTCGTGCCCAGGGCGATCTGCCCAGCGCTCGGGCGTTGCAGGAGCAGGTGCTAGACGCCCGCCGCCGCCTTCTGGGGCCGGAGCATCCCCACACGCTCAACAGTATGAATAATCTGGCGGGCATCCTCTCCGATCAGGGCGACCTGCCCGGCGCGCGGGCGCTGGAGGAGCGGGTAGTGGAGATCCGCCGTCGTATCCTCGGGCCGGAGCATCCCGACACGCTCACCAGTCTGAGTAATCTGGCAGGCACGCTCCACGCTCAGGGCGATTTCTCCGGCGCGCGAGCGCTGCAGGAGCAGGTGTTGGAAGCGTACCATCACACTCTAGGGCCGGAGCATCCCGACACGCTTACGAGTCTGAGCAATCTTGCGGGCACTCACCAGTCGCAGGGCGACCTGTCCGGCGCGCGGGTACTACAGGAGCAGGTGCTGGAGGCCCGCCGCCGCCTTCTGGGGCCGGAGCATCCCGACACGCTCATCAGCATGGGCAATCTGGCGAGCACGCTCTCCGCTCAGGGCGACCTGCCCGGCGCGCGGGCGCTGCAGGAGCAGGTTCTCGAGATCCACCGCCGCACCCTGGGGCCGGAGCATCCCGACACGATCACCAGTCTGAATAATCTGGCGGCGAACCTATATCATCAGGGCGACCTGCCCGGCGCGCGGGCGCTGCAGGAACAGGTGCTAGAAGCCCGACGCCGCCTTCTGGGGCCGGAGCATCCCGCCACGCTCGGCAGTATCAACAATCTGGCGGTCACGCTCCTCAACCTTGGCAAAACCGCCGAGGCGCGCGAGCTGCTGCGGCCCATCCTGCCGCTGCTACCGACCCTCGCCCATGCCCAGGCGCGCACCGCCCTCACCGACTTCGCCCGTCACCTCAAGCTGCTCCCGCCGGAGGCCCCGTGATTCGTTCGTCGCCGTTGATGCTGCATTTTATCGTCTCCGACCATCCGTTTGCCCGGCGGGCGATGGCGGATTTGCGGAAGCGCTTAGCGTGGGAGCAGGAGCCGTTTGCCGTGCGGGTGTGGGGGCCGGGGGCGCAGGTGGGGGCGGTTACGGCGGCGCTGAAGGGGCCGGACACGCGGCATGGTGTGATCTTTCTGGTCGATGCGGCGCTGTTCCCCTTGCTCTATGCCCCCCCGCCCTGGCTGGTGCCCCTGCTGCAAGCGAACCGGACCCAGCTTATCGTGCCGCTGGAGGTTCCGAAAGCCGTGCTGCCGCGCGATTTAGCCGCCGTGCAGCAGGTGGGCTGGGATGCGCCCTGGCTCGATGCCCTGCATAAGAATAGCCATGGGCCGAACGACCGAGAGCCGCCTGCCACCCATACCGAAGTGCGGGTGCTGAATGCGCTGCTCGATGCCCTCCTCGGCCCGCGCGCGCCGGAGCGCTGGTTCGTCAGCCACGCCAAGGCCGATGGCGACGCCTTTGCGGTAACCGTGCAGCATAAGCTGGCCGATTATGGGCTGGCGGCGTTTTACGACGCCGCCGCGATCAAAGCCGGGGAGGATTGGGCCACCTCCCTGCGCCAGAACGCCGGGCGGGGCATGCTGATCGTGCTGCAGTCGGACGCCTACGCCAGCCGCCCCTGGTGCCAGACGGAGATGCTGACCGCGAAACGCCAGGATTTGCCGATCATCGTCGGGCTGATGCACCGCCGGGGCGAAAGCCGCAGCTTTCCCCATAGTGGCAATCTGCGCACCGTCGCGCTGCCGCCATCCCCCGGCGCGGCGGACCACGCGGCCCTGATTCTGATTGCGGCGGCCTTGCGCGAAACCCTGAGTCTTGCCTGCTGGCGCGGCAGCCTCGACCCCGCCCAGACGGCAGGCTATACAATCCTGTCGCGCCCGCCCGAACCGGCGCGGCTGGTGGGGGGCGAAGCGCTTTCGCTGGCCTATCTCTACCCCGACCCGCCCCTGGGGGCCGACGAATTGGCCATCGTGCAGGCGGTTGCCCCAAACGCCTGCTTCAAAACCCCGCAGGAGCTTCTGTGATGCCCCGCCCCCGGATGCAGCTTTCGATTTCGGAAAGCCCCGATCTAGCCCCCTTGGGGTTAACGGAAGCCCATGTGCGCGCGGCGCTGCTGGATATCGCCCGGCTGCTGCTGCGGCGCGGCTATGACCTCGTTTATGGCGGCGATTTGCGCCGGTATGGGTATACCGAGGACTTGGCAGCACTGGTGCGGCGCCAGCAGGAGTTTCCGCAGGATAAAGAGGCGCGGCTGATCTGGCCGGTCGTCCCGGGGGCGAATGCCTCCGCCGATGAGGCGCAGCACTTTGTGATGGCATGGTACGGCGAGGTGACGTTGGAGCCTGTCCCGCCCCCGGCCTCGGGCCTCGACAAAGCCGCTCTCCTCACCCACCTGCGCCAGCATATGGCGGAGACAACCGCCGGGCTGGTTGCCATCGGCGGCCAAACCAGCGGTTTCAGCGGCCCCCGCCCCGGCGTGGTGGAGGAAATCAGCTTGCAGGCCGCAGCGAAACGCGCGGTCTACCTCATCCCCAGCTTCGGCGGGGCCACGGCAGCGGCCGCCGCTGCTTTGGGGGTGAATCTGCCCGAGTATCTAACGCCGTCGCTGCGCTTAGACCCGATGGGCACGCTACCGGCGCACCTCCAGAGCTTTGCCGAACAAGCCGCCCAAACCCCCGAACCTGCGGGGCTGGTAGCGCTGTTGGCGGGGGCGCTTAAGGGGTAGGGGTGGTCCTCCCTCGCCGGGCGTCGAGGATCGCTTGCCAGAGCGCCCGCGCCCCGGCAGCGTCCCCCAAGGCTTTCCGAACGAGCGCTAGTTTGGCCATTCTATCGAGCGTGTTGGGATGCCCTGGCCCCAGGGTGCGGCTCAGGGTGGCGACCACCTGCTCCATTAGCGCCCGCGCGCCGGGCAAGTCGCCTTGGGCGCGGACGGTTTCCGCCAGATCATTCATGCTTCTAAGTGTCTTGGGATGTTCCGGCCCTAGTGTGCGACAGCGGACTTCCAGAACACTCTTTTGCAGCGCCCGTGCTCCGGGGAGGTCTTCCTGAGCCTGGAGAGTGCCCGCCAAATTGTTCAGACTGTTTAGCGTATGGGGATGTTCCGACCCCAGGGTGCGGCGGCGGGCCTCTACCACCTGCTCTTGCAGCGTCCGCGCACCGGGCAAGTCGCCCAGGGTCTGGAGAGTGCCCGCAAGATTGTCCAGACTGGTGAGCGTGTCGGGATGCTCCGGCCCCAGAAGGCGGCGACGGATTTCCAGCACCTGCTCCTGTAGCACCTGTGCGACGGTAAGGTCGTCCTGAGCTTTGAAAGTGAGAGCCAAATTGCTCATGCTGCTCAGCGTGTCGGGATGCTCCGGCCCCAGAATGCGGCGGCGGGCTTCCAGCGCCTGCTCTAGCAGCGCCCGCGCGCCGGGCAGGTCGCCCAGAGCGCGAAGGGTTTCCGCCAGATTATTCATACTGGTGAGCGTGTTTGGATGCTCCGGTGGCAGGGTGCGCTGATGGATTTCCAAAACCTGCTCCTGTAATACCTGCGCGGTGGGTAGGTCGTCCAGGTCGTGGAGGATGCTCGCCAGATTACCCATGCTGATGAGCGTTTTGGGATCCTCCGGGCCCAGTATGCGGCGGTGAGCCTCCAGCACTTGCTCCTGCAGCGCCCGCGCGCCGTGTAGGTCGCCCTGGTCTTGGAGGGTGCCCGCCAGATTACCCATGCTGATGAGCGTTTCGAGATGCTCAGGCCCTAGCAGGCGGCGGAAGGCTTCCAGCGCCTGCTCCAGCAACGCCCGCGCGCCGGGCAGGTCGCCCTGAGCGCGGAGCGTGCTCGCCAGATCATTCATGCTGCTGAGCGTGTCGGGATGCTCCGGCACCAGGGTGCGGCGCCGGGCCTCCAGAACTTGCACTTCCAGTGCCTTTGCGCTGGGAAGGTCGCCGATCCAGTGGAGCGCCGACCCGACCCAACTCCCTAGCGTGGTTTCACCCCGTGCCAGTCCAACTTCCGCCCGCTGCCTCGCGTGGGGAAGCAGCCAACCGCTGAGCGGGTCGCGGCGATAATGACCGGCGTCTTTGTCAATAGCCTGCACATCGGCCAGCAAGGCGAAAACAATTGCACCAAGCCACTCTGCCACCTGCGGGGCATCGCCGAAGCCCGGCTCCGCAAGGGCCAAATCGGCGAGCAGCGGGTGGAGGCGGACAAGTTCGATCGCCTCGGCGGGGGTGCCGGAGGGTTCGACCGAAAAATCCAACAAGCCGCCCAGCTCGACCGCATCGCGGGCATCGGCCATTGCAGCGGTGCCGAGGGTGTCGCAGAGAAAGCGCCAAGGCACAGGGGCGCGGGCGAGGTGGGCGAGCAGACCGAGAAGTGCCCGCGCCTCCCCGCCTTCCTCAAGAAGATGAAAACTGCTGACCAAGGTTGCATAGACACCCTTGGTTAGATCGGCCCGGCGCAGGGCGGCCTGCGTGGCGAAGGCTTCCAACCCTTCTAGCGGGGCCTGTTCCAGCGTCGTCAATATCTCCGCTGCATCGCCTGTGGCTTTCAGACGAAACGCCAAAAGCCGCAGGGACAGCGCGTGCCCCTCGACGGTATCGATCAAGCGCTGTAGGTCGGCCGCAGAGCCTCGATCCCCGGCGATCGTCCGGATCAGACGCTGCGCATCGGCATCGTTAAGGCGCTTCAGCCGAAACGCCCCGACCGTCGGTAATTCATAGCGGCTGGTGAAGAGCGTTGCCGCCTGGTCGGTGGGGGCGCGAAGAAGTTGAACCTGCTCAGCGGTGATAAACTCCGGCACATCATCCACCCGCCATAGGTAGGGCGGCGCTGTTTGAAGCGCGCGCGCCAGCGCCCCGCGCAGCGCCGCCGTAGTGGCGTTGGGATCAGGGGTTAGGCCGAGGGTTTCCGCCTGGGTGCGCAGCAGGCTGTTGATCCGCCCATCGAAGCCCGCTTCCGTCTCCCCGTCGCCTTGTAGGTTGAGCCGAAAGGTGCCGCGCGGGTAGCTGCGGGCAAAGCGGCGGGCATATTCATCGGCCAGCGCCGTCTTGCCCTGACCGCCCAGCCCGGCGACCAACGCCTGCGCGCTACCGGTGCCCTCTACGCCCGCCGCATCGGGCCAAAGGGCGGCGTGAAGCTCCAGCAACTCCCGCGCGCGCCCAACGAAATCCGGGTTCGACGGCTCGGTTGGCCGGGCCGGATCGGCGTCGGTCAGTCGAAAGAACGTCGTTTCGAGCGGCTGGAGTTTTGCGGCGAGCTTTGCCGCGAGCGCCGCAATCTCCGTTGCGGTCGGTGGGGAGTGCGGGATGATTGCAGCCCGCTCGGCCTTCAATCGGCCTAGAATCGGGTCTTTCAGCACCCCCTCCGGCGCGACCGGGAAAATCCGCGCCGGGGTTCCGGGAGCGCGGGCGGCGGCGACCGATGCTAGGGCCGCCGTTAGTTCAAACTGGCACGCGCGCCGAACGTCATACTCGCCATACCACCAGACGAGACAGGCGTGGCACGACCAGAGGCCGTCGAGCACGGCAGGCGCGATTGTGTCGAACGTGCCGACCTTTTCCTGATCGAACCAAACGTCGATGTCGTGCGGTTCGAGCGCAGTGGCAAGCTGCGTCATGACCTGCTTTTGCGAGGATTCATGGCTCAGAAAAAGCCGCCGTCGTTTCATGGTCTCAGCCGCCCCGGTCTCTACAACTTTAGGCAATCACTATTGCATCGCCGGGTGCTTCAGGACATCCGGTTTTTGAGAGTGAGATACCTCCACCGGGTAGGCAGGCCGGCGCCTCTGCCCTGGATGCATTTCACAGTGAACAGTGCCGCCCCAATCCGGTCTATTCCGGTGTCTATTCGGGTGACTAATCCGGTTTAATCCGGTATGTATTCCGGTGCATGAAGACTGAGACGATTCAGATCACGCCGGAAATCTTGGCGTTGATCGCCGAAATTGATGAGTTCAAGGGCGCCTGGCGCGCCCTGGGCACTCTGGCGCCCGAGCGCCTGAATGCCCTGCGCCGGATCGCGACCATCGAGAGCATTGGCTCTTCGACCCGCATTGAGGGCAGTAAGCTGACCGATCACGAGGTCGAGCATCTTCTGGCCGACCTCGACATCAAGCGTTTCTCTAGCCGTGACGAGCAGGAGGTCGTCGGTTATGCCGAGGTGATGGAAACCATCCTTCACGCGTGGGCCGACATTCCCATCACGGAAAACCACATCCGACAATTGCACCGCGACCTTTTGCGCCATAGCGAGAAGGACGAGCGGCATCGGGGCGACTATAAGAGCGTTCGCAACGACGTCGCGGCCTTTGACGCTAGCGGTCGAATGATCGGAATTGTGTTTGAGACGGCCAGCCCCTTCGACACCCCCCGCCGAATGCAGGAGCTTCTGGCGTGGCTGACCGAAGCCCGCGAACTGGCGCGGCTTCACCCGCTGCTGACGATTGCCGTGTTTATCGTCGCCTTTCTGGCAATCCATCCATTTCAGGACGGCAATGGCCGCCTCAGCCGGGTCTTGACGACGCTGCTTATGCTGCAGGCGGGGTACGCCTGGGTGCCCTATTCCTCGCTGGAAAATGTGATCGAGACGAGTAAAGAGGCCTATTATCTGGCCTTGCACCAAACCCAGGGTACCCTTCGCAGTGACAGTCCGGATTGGCAGCCTTGGCTGGTTTTCTTTCTGCGTGCCGTGCAGCAGCAGAAGCGGCGGTTGGCGGCAAAGGTGGAGCGCGAGAAGAATGCCGTCGCGGTTCTGCCGGAACTGGCCGTCAAGATTCTCGATTATGTGCGCGACCACGGGCGCGTCACCACCCGCGACATGGTGCGTGAGGTCGGCGCAAGCCCGAACACGCTCAAAACCCTCTTTGCATCCCTGGTCCAAAAGGGGCTGCTGGTGCGCCACGGGGGCGGGCGCTCGACGTGGTATAGCCTCCCCTAGCGCCTTAAGGGCTGGGTGCATGCCTCGGCGGAGATACCCTTTGGGCCCGAGCGCGGCTCTGGTCCTCGCCGTTAATTAAGCCCGCTTACTTTTGGCCTATGGCAAATTAAGGAAAACGCCGATTGTTTAATGAAGGATCGCAAGCACACGGACCTCGCGGCAGTTGGTCGGCCCCTACTGTGCGTCTGAACGGGCAAGGCTGCAAAGCACTGGCTGTAGGCGGGAACGGTGACTGTCTTATAACTTGCATTATGTGGGGTTTTGTTAAAAAGTGTTCTTTATGGGGCCGCGCCTATTTATTCATGGTCTGACGCCGCCAAAAGCCGACAGCGTCGGCCAGGGCGTTTGTTGCCTCCGGATCGGCCCAGCGATCCCAAAAATCAATAGTACCACTCAGCGGCTCGTTTTTGGGCTGGGCAATGCGAATCCGGGTTGGAAGCAAGATCGCATCTCCAACTACCAGCGCCTCGCCGGTGTCGAGAACAGGAAGAAGGTCGCCAAAGCCACCCAGGCTGTCCGGCAGCAAGCGCCGAACTACTGCCTGGTCATCACCATTGGTCAAACGCATGGCGATCAGGTTGCTGCATTGACTGACGACTGTGCGACTGACTTCCGAAGGTCGTTGACTGATGACGACGAGGCCTACACCGTATTTGCGGCCTTCCTTGGCGATCCGCTCGAACGTCGCGATTGCGTTTTCAGCCGCTGCCGAATTGGCCTCTTGCGGTATGTATAGGTGCGCTTCGTCACAAAACAGCGCCAGTGGATGGCGCTGCCCCGGCGGGCTCCATTGTTGCACCGAGAAGGCTAGGCGGCCGACCATGCTAACAATCAGCGGTAAGATATCAGAAGGTACTTCGGAAAAATCGATGATCTTCACGCCGCCGGTGCCGCCTTTGGCCGAACGTCCCGCCAGGAGCGCCCTTACTACATTGTCCAGCCAGTCATAGGTGTCGGCGACTCCATCGGCAGGAAAAAGGAACCCGAGGCGCCGATCACCCTGCTTAGCTTCAAGGCGCTGGATAAGTCGGCTGAGCTTACCGTGGAAATCACCCTGCTTATCACGGCCGCTCGAACCAGCTACAATCTCGACATTCAAGCGATCCAACTCCCCCAGCACACTCTTCATGGCGAAAGGTACGGGGCTGTCGATCGTGAAATTGGCGAGCACATCATCGTGCTTTCCGACTGTCAGGAATGTCTTCTTTGCCTCGACCACAGCGCGCGAAATTACCATCGCCTGATTTGGCGAGTTTTGGTCAGTGCGGTCGACGAGCATTGAGGTTAGAGCCTCGTAGCTCATCAGCCAATAAGGCAGGTGCAGCACTCCGTCGTCTAGACCACGACCGGCTTCGATGTCGCCAGGACCGGCGACGCGGAAGTGGTGAAAGCCATCTCCTGCCATCGAAGCGTACTCGCCGTGCATGTCCAGCACGATGGCATTGGCCGCGCCCAAGTCGGCGATCTGCTCGAGCATTCGCGCCGTCGTCCATGACTTACCCGATCCAGTGCTGCCGACCACGACGGCGTGTCGTTGGAAGAGCTTGTTGCCATTGACGAAAGCCTCTGCGTTCTCGTCGAGCGTATAGCTGCCCAGTGACAGGCGCTGGCCCGCGCCAGTCACTGCGGAGATGACTCCCATGAAGCGGGTCAGACGTTCGCCTTCCAAGGCAAAGCAGCGCGCATCGATTTCTGGCACCGTCTCCAGCGTGCGCCGAAAAACGTTAGGCCGCTCGCCGACCAGATCAAGCAACGTCCCAATCAGGGCGATCCGCACCAGATTAAGCTCTGGATAGGCCTGCTCGCCCTGGTCGACGTCACCGATTTTGGCGTCCTCGACGGCTGTACGGGTGATTTTCTGGATCACGCCAATCAGGCGCTGGCCTGCCATGCTGCTCTGCAGAGCCACCAACCGATTGACCTGCAAACCACGCAGGGACTCGACGTCATCGATGCGGACGACCACGGTGGTCGTGTCGACCGATTGCACACGGCCCAAGGCGTCGTCGTCAGTAAAATCGAGAATGCTCATGGCTTCACCCCAATCGTCATGTCGAGGAACTTGTCGAGGCTCCAGATCGGCTCGCCTGGGATGTCGAAACCAGCGGGTTGGTCGTGCGTATAGGCCCTTGCGCCGCCGCCCCCCTCTTCGAGAGCCAGATAGCGTCGGCAGCGGCCGCCTTGCAGGAAGGCCTTTGCCGTCGGCGTAAGCTCCTTGGTGATCACGAGAAGCGGAACAGCATCATGCTCGCAGCGCTCGATCATCTTGGTCTGCACATGCACGTCGTTGAAACCGTAACCGACGCAAAAGTAGGCGCGAGCCTCTTCTAGCGCCTTGTCTGCGTAGGCGAAGATGGAGCGGAACGGCTCATCGTGCGCGAGGCGGTACTTGTCGATCCCTGGTGTGATCATCAACGGCGTGAAGCCGGCCGGTGTCTCTCCGGCCGATCGGACACCGACGATCTGGCTCCCGCCCTGGAACCAGTCTAGGGAGCCGTGAACCTTCCAGACGCAGACCGTGCGAGGCTGATCCCTTCGAGCCGCCGCGCCACGGGACCCTTCCTGCCTTTTACGTGTCTGCACATGGCCTTGGGTAAAGCCAGTGAAGGTTGAGTAATCGGCTACGTCCGCTGCGTACTCAGCCAGCCGATCATAATTGGGCGTCACGACATGCACCGTTTGGTGCGTGCTCGTCGAAAGGTGCTTGAAAAGACGCGATAGCGGCAGGCTGCGACGGTCGAGCAAAAGCGCTGTAAGAACCGCAAGATCGGACGGTAGGAGAAAGGATCGTGTCTCCTCAGCTACGAAATTGGTCTGCCGGTCGGTTAGGCGCACGGCTTGGAGCGCGCTTTCCAGATCATGGCCAGCCGTGAGCTGGGCCAAAAAGCGAGTCCATTCAGCCGTTTCGTCTAAGGCCCAAACGTGCGGTGTCACCGAGGCTGCCAGACGCCCGGCCAGAGGCCCCATGCCCGGCACACCGTGGGCGGCTGAAGCACCGCTGCCCAATATGATCACTGGCGTGGTATTGAGCGCCCCTTGCGCGAATTCGCGCGCCACCTCGAAGTCTGTCTTGACCGCCATGTCTCCACCCAAAAGGTCAGATTGTAATTCTATCGCGGAGATGACGTTGGTGTGACTGCTATCTTAACTAGCAATGAACTTTGCAGATCACCTGGAAGTATCAAACTAGGATCGGGAGACCGGCGAGGTTAAGAAGCATACCGACGTAGCCTCTACATGCCCGCTCCTACCCCACTTTCAGCCGCAGCTCACTCGCCCCGCCGCCCGTTTTCACGACCTCAATCTGAACCGGAATTCGGTCTTTCATGGCCTGCACGTGACTGATCACGCCAATCATCCGTCCTTGAGCCTGGAGCCGCTCAAGCGCGTCAATCGCGAGATCAAGGCTATCGGCGTCTAATGAGCCAAAACCCTCGTCAATGAAAAGGGTACCGGCAATCGCGCCGTGGGTGCCCATGCCCGATAATGCCAGTGCGAGTGCCAACGAAATCAGGAAGCGCTCGCCGCCTGAGAGCGATCGGGTAGCGCGCCGCTCGTCCGCCATGTCGACATCGATCACATGGAGCGCTAGGTCGGATGGGGCGACTTCAAGCCTATATCGGGGCTTGAGGTCGCGAAGATGGACGTTGGCCCGCTCAACGAGCAAGCCCAAGGTTACCGCTTGCGCGATCTGGGCAAAGCGATCCCCATCCGCAGCCCCAATTGCCTGGTTTACCGCGAGCCATGTCTCCGAGACGCGGCGAGCCGCGTCGATTTCCCGTTGAAGATCGGCAAGGTTTGCTTGGGCCTGGGTGTCCGCTGATTGCCGCTGTAAAAGCCCGCCAATGTCTTCACTGCGCTTTCTGATCGATGCCTCAAGCGTTCCATGGCGGTTTTTCAGCTCATCGCGCGGGGTGGTTGGTAGCCCCGCTTTTTCAAGTGCTGTCAACGTATCCAGTCGCTCCTTGAGAGCGCCTTCAGCTTCCGCTTTATCGGTTTCGGCCCGCTTCGTCCGCTGCTGGCGCGGAATGACTTCATCATCTGTCGCAGACTGCAGTTCGATAACCCGCGGCTGGGAAAGACCGGCGGCAGCGCAGGCGCTGGTTAATGCGACCTCGGCGGCCTCAAGACGGGCTTTCGCCGCCGTAAGCGTTTCCACCGCAGCAATGCCTTGGCTCTCTAAACCGCTCAGCTTCGCCGTCTCTAGACTCAGCCTTTCCTGGGCCGTTTCAAAGGCAGTTTGAGAATCCTGCCGAGCTTTATTGTGGCGCGAGCGATGACTGTCGGTGGGTTCACCGCCGAGCAGCATTTTTCTCTGATTGACGATAGCCGTATGAGTAGCCTGCCGCACGTCGCGATCCCTAACGGCCTCGGCCAGCGCTTTCTCCTCGTTTGCGAGGTGGGCGGCGCAACGCGCAATTTCAGTTCCGAGTACGTCGAGGGTTTTCTGATCCGAAGCAATTTTATCTTTTGATTGTGTCAGCGCCTTGATCGTTTGGCGGAGTTCTTCGAGTCGGTCCAGGGCGGTGTGATCGAAAACCTCAACCGCCAAGCCCGCTTCCGCAAGAAGGGGGGCAACGCGGAGGTCAATCTGCGCAAGGCCGTTTTCCGCTTCGAGGATCCTATCCTTTAATGCGGTAAGGCGCGCTTCCGACTCCGCGACCCGATTTTCGATCTCCCGCAGCAGCCCTTGCAGCCGGGTGATCTCTCGTGTCTGCTCCTCTATGGCTTCACCTGCGCCGCGATGCTGCTTCTCGAGTTCTGTAAGCCTGTCCCGGTCTGCCTCAAGCTTCCGTCGCCATTCGGCCACGGTATTCATCAGGGCACCGAAAGCCTCCTCCGGGCTATCGATATCTTCGGGAACCCGGTCAGACAACGGCCCCTTGGCGAGGGTGTTGCGCGCGGCGTTAAACGCCCCCACGGCCTCGGATAGCCGCGCCTCCAAATCCCGAGCGATAAGGCTTTCTTGGGATATAGCAACCTCTGCCGCCATACGGTCCCGCTCAGCAGCCTGGGCTTGATCGAGAGCAGCGTCACGCGCTTTAACGGCGGCCTCGAACTTCTCGCGGAGGGTCCGCGCCAATTCGGCGAGGGCCGCGTTCTCCATGACAGGATGGTCTGTTGACCGGCAGACGGGGCATGGTTCGCCGGGGTGAAGGTGTTGTCTCAGGTGCGCGGCTTCGTGCGATATCGCAGCATCCGCTGCCGCGACGGGTTGTTTTAGAACCTCAATCTGCAGGTTGAGCTTTTCGGCTGCCGCCGTCGCCTGGGTCTTATCGAGGCCAGCGCGCGCGATTGATGCCTCTGCTTGGGTCAGCCGCGCTCTGCTGTGGGCCAAGGCCGTGCGCGCAGACCGGGCATCGGTACTCGCGTCACGAAGATGTCTCAGATCGCTTGTCGCTTGGGAGAGGCGATCGAGGCGGTCGGTCGGCGCGGCGTCGGCGAGGCTCGAGCGCTCAGGCGCGATCTGATCTTGATAGGCTTGAGCCGCTGCAATTTTTTCTTCGGCCACTCCGATGGCCGTTCTGGTATCCGTCTTTTGCTGAAGATCGCTCGCTATGGTTTGTGTGAGAAAAGCAAGCTCCTGCTGCCACGTTAGCTTATTGGTGGCAGCGTCTATCCTGCTTTGCAGACGGTCCTCAAGCAGTCCCCAGTTAGCCAAAAGCAGGTCGTGCCCCCGAACGCTCGCGAGCCGCGTTATCTCAGCGTCAATATTGGTTTGAAGGGTCTTTTTCCGGAAACCAAGATCATCACTTTCCCGCTTGGCGTCTGAGACGCCATGTGTGGTGACGTTTACCCGATCTTCGGCTTTTTGGACCTCAGCCATCGCCGTTGCGACTTGTCCATCGAGTGTTGTCGCCCTCGACCAATCCTCAGCAAAGCCCTTGAACACCGCTTCAGCGTCATTGCGCTTCAATAGGGCGGCGTCGGCCGCGGCCTTTGCTGCCGCTGCAATGTCCTTTTGCGCGGCGAGGTCGTTTGAAAGGGTGACTTGGGCCTGTGTGGCGCTGTTGACGGCCAAGGCCGCTGCGTCCCTCTCCTTCACCTCGCCGCGAATGGCGCGGGCGGCATCCCATTCGCGCAACCATGCTTGATCTGCGCTGCAAGCCTCCAGTTCTTGAGTTGCTGCCTGCAGGCGGGCTTCGGCCTTCGTCCAGTTTGCGCGGGCTTCTTCCAGGGCTAAATAAGTCTGAAGGTCGGCCGTAATCCCGCACATCTCAATATCTTCGGCCTTCTGGGTGGCCTGGAGAGTTGCGATCTCGTTGGCGAGCGCAATCCGCTCTTCCGGCGTCAGGAGGTGGTGTTCGCCGCGGCGGGCCTCCAATGTTTCAAGGGCTTGCTTTGCCACGGTATGGCGGGCATAGACCCGGCGCGAAATATCCCGGTAAACCTCGGTTCCTGTTACTTTTTCGAGGATTGCAGCGCGGTCAGCGGTTTTGGCGACGAGGAATGCATCAAAATCCCCCTGCGCGAGAAGAATGGTCCGGCGAAACTCGTCATAGGTCAGCCCGGTCAGCGCCTCGACACGCTCGTTAACGCTCGTGATCTGGCTTGCAAGGACCTGGTTATCGGAGGTGCGTTTGAGACTGCGCTCGGCGTTTTGCAGCTTCCCATCGCGCCGATCGCGCGCGCGCCGTACGGCCCATTCGGCTTCATAGGTCGCCCCGTCTACTCCCCGAAACCTGACCCGCGCGACGGCCCTCGCCGCCCCTCGGCGTAACACCGTTCGCGGGTCGGTCGTTCTGAGCTCTTGGCCCTCGACATCGGCGATGTTCTCCCGCGTACCGTCCCCAGACAATCGTGGGCATTGCCCGTAGAGGGCGAGGCATAGCGTATCCAGCAGGCTCGATTTACCGGCGCCCGTCTCGCCGGTGATCGCGAACAGGCCTGCGGTGGAAAGCGGTTGAATATCTAATTGAAGATGGAAGGGTTCAGCGAGGCTAGCGATGTTTTCGCCGCTGATCGACAGGATCTGCATGCTCTAACCCTCCCCGGCTACATCGCGGAAAGCTGCAAGATGATGGGCTTCTGGCGCGGCGCCATGACAGCTGAGGAAGGCTTTAACGAAGAGGTCTTCGGGCTGCGTTTCTTTTAGGGAAAGGGTGGGTGTTGCAGCGTGCGTTGTCTCGTATTCCACGGGCAGCGTTCGATGGATTCGAATCCCGGCGGTTCGGACGGGCGCGTCGCGCAGGAGAGCCTCGGCCTTGCCGATGATAACGGCAGGGACTTCCTTAGTCGCCGTGAGCTCAACATAAACGAGCGGTCTTAGCGAAGGGTCCGGGCTGTCAATGATGAGGGAGAGGGCTTTCTCAAGCTCTTCCAGGGTCATCGTTCCGGTCTCGGGGAGACGCAACACCTGTGCAGGCCAAGGGATTTCGCGATGGCGGCTGGTCACAGTCCGCCCCTGAATTTCAAGGATTGTGACCCCATGCTTATAACGAAGTTCCGATGCCGACATTGGAAAGCAGCTCCCTGAATAGCGCACCCTCCCGTCAGCAAGGCTTTGTGGCCGGTGCAAGTGGCCCAGGGCAACGTAATCCAAGCGTTCAGGAAAGATGTCGGGGGAAACCGCATGGGATCCGCCGATCAAGATACGGCGCTCGGCCCCCTCACTCTCAAGCCCGCCGGCACAATGGAGGTGTCCTGTTGCAATGAGGGGTAAGTCGCCAACGACATTGGTGACGGCGGCAACAAGGCCAGTGTGAAACTTCCGGGCGGCTTCCATGATGGTTAAACCATCGTCCGCTTCTGCAAACGCCACGCCCGGTAAGTCGGCGGCGCGCAGAAAGGGAATGGCTAGGACATAAAGCGCCGGATCCCCGTTGGTATCGGGAACGGGGATCAGATGGCTGTTGGCATCGGCTGTTGCGCCTGCCCGGCGGACCGTTCCGATCGCATGGATCCCGAAGCCTTGAAAAAGATCATTGGGCGCTTCTAGGCGGAGTGCCGGGTCGTGGTTCCCGCCCGATATCACGATGATGAGATCCGGTCGCCGCTGCCTGAATTCAGCGAGCGCCTTATAGAGTAGCTTCTGGCTTTCACCAGACGGGTTAGTGTTGTCAAAAACGTCCCCAGCGATGAGCAGGAGATCGATTTCCTCCTCGACGAGGATATCCGCAAGCTGCCCGAAAAATACTTGATGTTCGGCCTCACGAGACCAACCATTTAAAGTCTGACCGATATGCCAATCTGCAGTATGAAGCGCGCGCATTTATAAAAAAACTCCATAGAGGCAGTGTTTATTTCAATTGCGATACCAGGAAACGCCTTCGTTTAATGTTCTCAAAGCAGGAATTTCTTCCTGTCGCCAAGCGTGATTATGCAGTCGGGTTGCACTATTTCAAGAAGAAGGTTGCCTTCGTTCGTAGGTGCGACGGGGTATGGCGCTCCCGTTGATAGCGCGGCGACGGCGCAGGGTGGCGCTAATTAAGTCGGCTTACTTTAGCACATCCGCTAATTAAGCGAATGGCCGATTGCTTAATTAAGGCCGATGGCTCACTCTTGTCGCATGTCCGAACATGCTTCCAATCGTCGGCTTGGCCGCTTTATCGAAACGCCTGTCGCGGGTGAAACTGTGCGGGCCTTCGTGCCGCCCGCCCTGCCGCCTCATCCGCCTATCGATGTTTTGGCCCTCCTCGATCGGTTGGGGCAGGCCGAGCGTGCTCTCGGGCTGCTGGATGGTATCACCATGTTGCTGCCGCGCCAGGAACTGTTTCTCTATATGTATGTCAGGAAGGAAGCGGTCTTATCTTCCCAGATCGAAGGCACTCAATCGACCCTCTCGGATTTGCTGCGATTTGAAACCGAGGCGCAGGCTGGCCAGCCGATCGATGATATTCGCGAAGTATCGAATTACGTTGACGCCATGATGTACGGCCTCGATCGGCTGCAGGAGTTACCGCTATCGCTGCGTCTCATCCGCGAGATGCACGAGCGTTTGCTGCAGAGCGGGCGCGGCGGAACCAAAAGTCCCGGCGATTTTCGGCGATCCCAAAACTGGATTGGTGGGTCTCGCCCCGGCAATGCTCTCTTTGTCCCGCCGCCGCCGACAGAAATGGAGGCCTGCCTCGACGCTCTCGAGCGCTTTATGCACGAGGATGAGTCCCGTTTGCCTGCCTTAATTAAGGCGGGCCTTCTGCATGTTCAGTTTGAAACCATTCACCCCTTTCTCGATGGAAATGGCCGGATCGGACGATTGTTGGTGACGCTATATCTCTGCGTAAACGGCGTGTTGCATAAGCCCTTACTGTACCTGAGCCTCTATCTCAAAACGCATCGGAACGATTATTACCGGCTCCTCCAGGAGGTGCGTGAGCATGGCGCCTGGGAGGCCTGGCTCGAATTCTTCCTGACCGGCGTTGCCGAAACAGCAAATCAAGCGTTCGACGCCGCAAGCCGAATAGTTGATCTTTTCAAGGTCGACCGGGAGAGGATCACCATGGAGAGCGACCGAGCAGGCTCGGCCCTTCGACTACATGAGCTCTTTCAGCAAAACCCCTACCTCACGGCCAATCAGCTCGTCGAGAGGACGGGGCTCTCCCCTCCTACCGTCAACGCTGCGCTGGCTGATCTTGAGCGCTTATCGGTGTTGAAGGAGGTCACCGGTCGGAAGCGAGGGCGGGTCTTCAGCTACTGGCGCTATCTGGCGATCCTCAGCGAAGGCACGGATCCGTTGCCGCACACAGAGTGAGAAGTTGTGCTTTTAGGCGGTTAAGGCATTGATTTGCATTAAAGAAACTCCCTGAGCGAAATTTTTTACTGATCTTAGGGAAATAGTCTCTAACAAGTCTAGAAGCGGTAGGCGAGAACGAAGGTAATCCTGACTGCTGCCAACTAACCATTTGCGCCATGATTTGGCTAGTTAGTGTCCTACAAGATGGATGGTCGCCGGCCATTCGTAAAGGAGGCAGAAAACCTGGTCCCGAAGACTGGTACTGCCGGGGATCAGCCGCGCCAGAGCCGGCCCGTTCGCCCGCTAGAGGAATGGGAGGCGGGTCAGGAGAAACGAGCTCAACCTATGCCGTGCACTGTCAGCGAAGCAGGTTAGGAAATTAGACTTTAAGTTTTTGCATTCGTATGCAAGCCTGAGGCGATGACATTTCCTTTGGTGAGAGGTTAATCATGGGCCTCAGTATCCGTCTTAAACTCTTCACCACGCTTGGCGGCCTATCGCTACTAACGCTAGCGGGCAGTCTCCTTGCGATTGTGGCGTTGGAACGCGTCGGACGCGATTTTACCCGTCTTGGGGCAACGGGCGTTCCTGCGCTCATCCGCTCGGCGGATTTGAAGGCGGAATCCAATGGGATTGCTGCTCTTGCCCCCAGCCTTGCCCAGGCAGGAACGGTGATGGAGTTGGACAATGTTAGCCGCGCCCTGCTCGGCCGACTCACGCTGCTGACGGCCCTTGCCGAACAGCAAGATGCCACAGGAGAACTCCTAAGCCGGGTCAACGGCCTCAGCGAAGGCGTGCGTACCATAGCCGATCAGCGGAAAGGATTTTTGGAATCCCAGGCAGAGCTGACCTTTGCCGTTACGGGAATTTATCGCCTTTGGGAAGCCTTGGTCGCCCAAGAAGCCTTGCTTTCCTCTCAAATTCTCGATCGCCTAGCCGCACCCGTCGGGGTGAGCGACGCGGAGCGGGTGAACTTATTGGCGGCGCGTGCCACACTCGCGGGGCTGGCGGATGATCTCACTAAACTCGTGCGGGTTCTACGGCAGGTTGAGGCTCCGAGCAGCAATGCCGGCATCGTGGCAACCGCCCGCGGCGAAATCGCAAATTTGACGGCGTCGCTCACTCAACGCACGGCGGCACTCACCGGCGTTGAGGGCGCCAACCGCCTCGCAACCTTGACCCAACGATTGGAAAGGCTGGTTACAGCTGAGCGCAGCAGTGTTTTTTCCGGCCTCGAGAGACGGGCAAAGCACACGGGCGGAGCGGAGGATCGCGTCAGCGCGCTTCAACAGGATGCAATCGCCCTGTCCAGCGGGGCCGACCGCGCCGCCGTCGCCATCGCAGCGGAGGTCGAGCAGACGGCAGCCCAGACAACTGCTCGGATCGAAGATGCGTCTGCGACGCAAGCGGCGGGGGCTGTGATAAGCTTCCTCCTTTCGCTCGCCGTTGCTTGGTTGGTAGGACACCGTGCTATTACCCGCCGCCTGGGCCTGTTGGCGCAAGCGATGGATGCGGTGCGAAGCGGTGACCTCAATGTGACCATTCACGCCGACGGGCGCGACGAAATTTCGGATATGGCCCGCGCTTTGGAGGTGTTTCGCGCCAACGCAGTCCAAATGGAGCGCGTGCGCGCCGAGGCCGATGAAACCCGCCGTACCGCCGCCCGAAGCCAACAAGCGAGCCTTTTGGGCCTAGCCGATACGTTGGACGCTGACATCTCGGACATCGCCCATAAAGTTCGCTCGACCGCTGCCCATGCCCATGGCCTTGCGGAAGGGATGGTCCAGACCGTGGGCGAGACGGCAACCCAGACGCAGGCCATCGCTCAAGCCTCCAGCCAAGCCATGGCCCACGCTAACTCTGTCGCCGCGGCGGCGACGGAACTTTCGGCCTCGATTGCGGAAATCAGTGCGCAGGTGGGGCGCTCCGCCAGCGCGACCGAAGCCGCCGTGGGGGATGTGAAGGCCGCAACCGACCAAGTAGAGCGGCTCAATCACACGACCGCCCGGATCGGTGAAATCGCCCATTTGATTGATGGTATTGCCCGTCAAACCAATCTGCTGGCCCTGAATGCGACGATAGAAGCCGCGCGGGCCGGAGAGGTTGGGCGAGGCTTTGCGGTGGTAGCGGGTGAAGTCAAATCCCTTGCCGCTCAAACCACCCGCGCGACGGAAGAGATTGCCGGGCAACTGGCACAGATAACCACCGAGTCGCGCGATATGGCTGTTGCTATTAGCCATGTTGAAACCACCATCGCCCGGCTACAAACGATCGCGGCCGCCATCTCCGCCGCGATCGAACAGCAGGATGCCGCGACCGCCGAAATCGCCCGCAGTGCTGCCTTGGCGGCCCAATCGGCGGAAACTTCACGCGACCAAATTGCAGCGGTGGCGCTTAGCGTCGGCACGACGGGGCAGGCGGCGCAAACGGTCTTAGGGGCCGCCGAAAGCCTTGCCGATCAGGCGTAAGGGCTGGAAACGCGAGTAGACCATTTTCTGTCATCACTTCGGGCAGGGGCCACGCTGACTGATCATAAAGCGGCATGATTATCCTTGCATACGTAGTCAAAAGCTCGTAGCGTTTAGGAGTGGCTAAAACGGCGGTTAAGATTTTCCGCCCAAAGGGCACCGGGAAACGGTGCTGAGTTTTCTGAACAGGGACCCAGTCTGCCCCCTATGGGGGACTAACCGGAGACAGTTTCATGCACAGAGTTTCATTTTCCGCCCTCGTCTGCGGGGCGGCGCTTGGCCTTCTCACGATCAGCCCCGCCTGGGCGGAGTGCGGCTTTTCGGGCCGGACCGGCACCGTGAACGTGCTGGCCAATTCCTTCCCGGTGCTAGACCATATGGCCAGCGCCATGAAGGCTTGCGCCAAGGACGGTCTGACGGTGAACGTCAAGCTCACGTCCCAGCTCAAGGAAGAGGTGGAACAAGCGTTCAACTCTGGCGCCTCGCCTTTTGATCTGGCCCAGGTCGGCACCGGCTCCTTCACCACGTTGGCCGCCAACGGCAGTTTGCAGCCGATCACCGACCTCGTGCTGAAGTATAAGGCTAAATACGATATTCAGTATCCGATGCTGATCACCATCGGCAAAGAAGTCTACGGCATCGCCTTCCAGACCAATCTTCAGCATCTGTTTTACCGGAAAGATCTGCTGGAGCAGCATAAGATCCCCGTTCCGAAAACCTATGCCGAGGTTCTGGCCGCCGCCAAAAAGCTAAAGGAGGTGGGCGCGGTCGAAAACCCCTTCTCCGCCGCTTATAAACCCGGCTGGGACCTGGCCAATGAGTTCACCAATATTTATCTCTCCGAAGGCGGGAAATTCTTCGCCGATGGCTCCGCCGAGCCGAAATTCCAAAGTCCGGAAGCGTTGAAGACCTTAGCGACGATGAAAGATCTCGTAAGCTATATGTCGCCGAACGCTTTGGGTCTGGCCACGGGGGACGTGACCACCGCGTTCCAGCAAGGCACCACCGCCCTTGGGATTCTGTGGGCCACACGCGCCGCTGCGATGGATGACGCCAAGGTTTCGAAAGTCGCTGGTAAAGTCGGCTTTGCCGCCGCCCCCGCTGCCGATATCGGCGCCCCCGCAGCGACGACGCAGTTCTGGGATGCTTTCGTCATGCCGCGCAGCATGAAAGGCGACCGCGAAACCGCGTTCCTGCTGCTGATGGAGGCCACCAAGCTGGAGACGATGAAGGCCGCGCCCGACCTTGCCAATTGGCTGCGCCCGGGTATCTCGACCAGCGACTATGCCAAAGGCGTGCAAGAATCGGTGGCGGCGCAGGCCCCCGGCTTCCCGACCGAACCATACTTCTCTCTGGCGCTGGCCGCGCTCGGCCAACAGGTCGGCGATTATCTCGCCGGGCGTAAAACGGCCGAACAGGCCTTGGCCGAAGCAACCCGTGCCTATACTCAGTCGGCGAAGGAAAAGGGCTTCTTGAAATAGGCGTGGCGTAATCCTCCCTGACCCGCGTCTCCTGGGGAAGGCGGTTTCCCCTGCCGTCTTCCCCGCTTTCTCCTAAGCTCGAAGCGCTCCGCGCGGCGAGAAATACGGGATGCGCGCCATGCGCCTAAAAACTCTCCTCGGTTTCGTCTTGCCCTCGGTCGTGGCGATGGTCCTGCTCATCGCGGTGCCCTTGGTCGGCGTTATCGGCCTTAGTCTCTGGAATTCGTACACCAAGACGGAAATGGTGCGGATCGAACAGAACACACCGACGGGCACGATTGTCCGAACCCAGCCGCGCCCGGTGGTGGATGAAACCGGCAAGCCGGTGAAGGTGTGGGAATTCTATGGGCTTAAAAACTTTCTCTCGGTTCTCGATGTCGATGGAATAGAGCGGGCGTTTGCCACTGACCGTCGCATCAATCCCGTGACCGGTGCGCCGCAGTCCTGGCCTGATCGCTTCGCGGGCGTGTGGGGCGATATTGCCAATTTGCCGTTCTGGGGCGCGCTCAGTTTTACGCTGATCTACACAGCGATCACGACGCCCCTGATCTTGATTTTCGGTTTTCTCATTGCCCTTGGCGTCCACGCGGTGGTGAGACCGCTGAAAGGCCCGCTGATTTTCGCCTCCCTATTGCCCTTCGTCATTACCCCCGTTGTCGGGGCGCTATCAATCAAATGGCTGTTTCTCGACAACGCCGTGATTACCGTGGTGCTGCAATCTTTGGGTTTCGGGAAGATTTACTTTCTGCAAAATGCTTTCACCACGGGATTTCTGGTGATCCTTTACGGGCTGTGGCACGTGGTGCCCTTCGCTTTTATCGTCCTGTATGCGGGTTTACAGACCGTGCCGCTTGATTCGGTCGAGGCAGCGGTGGTCGATGGGGCGTCGCGCTGGCAAAGTGTGCGCTATGTGATCATGCCGCATTTGGCCCCATTGTTCAGTTTCATCACCCTCATTCATGTGATGGATGCCTATCGGGTATTCGAACCGATTTTGGTATTTTCTGCCGGGCAAGGCGCGAGTTCTTTGCAGTATCTCACTTATTATCTGCTGAACGGCGAGCAGAACTTTCATAAGGCGAGTGCTGCCGCGTTGCTGACGGTCGTGGGGATTCTGCTGCTGCTGATCCCGCTCATCCTCCGCACCTGGCGGACCCACCGGGAAGGAGCCTAATCATGGCACGCAAATCCAGCCGCTCCCTGGCCGGCTTGCTTACGGTCGGTCTCGGACTGTGGGTGATCCTCGCGGCTTTCCCGTTCCTGTGGATGGCGCTCATTTCGGTGCGCGTGCCGGTCGATGCCTTCTCCGTGCCGCCGCAACTTTTTGCGCCGTTCACGCTGGAGAATTATCACGAGCTTTGGGTTGTCGATCAATTTTACGTGAAGTTCTTCAACTCGGCGATTGTCACCCTGGGGGTACTTTGTGTCTCCCTTAGCATCGGCTGCCTCGCGGGCTATGCCCTGTCGCGCTACCAGGGCAATTTGGGGTTCTGGCTATTGATGGTGGCTTTGGTGTTCCGCGCCTTGCCCCATTCCACCTTGCTGCCCGGCTACCAGTTGGCTTTTGCCGAGCTTGGCGTTTGGAACCGATACGAGACGTTAATCATCGTTCTGGTCGCCATCAATCAACCTTTTACCATTTGGATGCTCCGCAGTTTCTTCGCCAATATTCCGAAGGATTTGGATGAAGCAGCCCTGGTGGATGGTTGTACGCGGGCGGGTGCGTTCTTCCGCGTCATTGTACCCGTAATGTGGCCGGGGATTGTAACGACCGGGTTGTTCTCCTTCCTGCTCGCTTACAATGATTTCCTGATTTCGTCGCAGTTAATGAATGCCGATAAGCAGACGATGACGGCTGCCTTGTCGGCCTATATCAATGCCGATGACGACGCCTATAAGCTGATGCAGGGCATCGCGGGTGCAGTCTCGGTCACTATTCCGCTGATTTTCCTTGTGCTGTTCTTCCAGCGTCAGCTCGTGTCCGGGTTGGTGCAAGGCGCGGTCAAGGGTTAAGGAGCGCCATGATGGCATCGATCCGCTTTTCCAATATTACGAAACGCTGGGGTTCTTTCGTGGGAGTGGATAATCTCTCGCTCGATATTGCCGACCGCGAGTTCATCGTGCTACTCGGTCCCTCCGGCTGCGGTAAGACCACCAGTATGCGGATGGTGGCGGGACTGGATGACCCCACTCTGGGGGATATTTTCATTGGTGACCGCCGTGTGAACGATTTGGAGCCGAAAGACCGCGATATTGCGATGGTCTTTCAATCCTATGGGCTCTACGCGCATCTGTCGGTTTATGAAAATATCCGCTTTCCGTTGAAAGTGCGCGGCATTCCCAATGCCGAGCATGACGCCAAAGTGCGCGCCGCTGCGGCGATGGTGGAGTTGACCGAGTTTCTGGAGCGCAAGCCGAAGGCGCTTTCGGGGGGGCAGCGTCAGCGCGTCGCCTTGGCACGGGCGATTGTGCGTCAGCCCAACTGCTTTTTGATGGACGAGCCGCTGTCGAACCTCGATGCGAAGCTACGCATTTCCATG
The DNA here is from genome assembly GCF_002251735.1 of Elstera cyanobacteriorum. Lineage (NCBI taxonomy): Bacteria > Pseudomonadati > Pseudomonadota > Alphaproteobacteria > Rhodospirillales > Rhodospirillaceae > Elstera > Elstera cyanobacteriorum. The sequence continues at coordinate 33,566 of NZ_NOXS01000019.1, forward strand.
CGCGCCGAAATCAAACATCTGCACCATCGGCTGAACGTCACCACCATCTACGTCACCCACGATCAAGTGGAGGCGATGACCCTGGCCGACCGGGTGGCCGTCATGGAAAAGGGTCGTATCCGGCAGCTCGGCACGCCGACCGATATTTACAACAACCCCGCCAATCTGTTCGTCGCCGGGTTTATCGGCTCGCCGCCGATGAATTTGATCGAGGGCGATATCATCGACGGCCAATTCCGTGCCGAGGGGGTGAGTGTGCCCTTACCGTTCGCCGGGTCCCGCACTGATGTTGTCCTAGGTATCCGCGCCGAAGATTTACGCCTTACCGACCCGATGTATGGGCATTTCCGGCAAAAGGTTTACTCGGTGGAGCTTTTGGGGGATGCGACGTTGGTCAGCCAGCGCATTGGCGCGCGCTTGATCACGGCGCGAGCCGACAAGGGCTTCCGGATCGAGATGGGTGCGACCTCTGCCTTCGAGGCGGTGCCCAGCGCCTATTATTTGTTCGACCGGGTGAGCGGTGATCGTATCGCCCTGCCTGCGTAAAGGAAAACTCGATGACCAGTTTTGATCCCGTCGCCGCGAAACGCACGATTGTTCATGGCTATGCCCAGCTTCTGGCGCGCGAGAACCGGAGGCGTGCCGCCATCGATCCTGCCGCTTTCGCACCGCTGTTTGATGCCGATATTCTTTGGCACGCCCAAGCCCCCACCGATGACGTGCAGGGCCTGACCGCGTTGCACCGCGACGTTTGGCAGCCTTTGCTGATAGCCGTGCCCGATCTGGAGCGGCGGGACGATTTAGTGCTGGCGGGCAGCTATCAGGGCCATGATTTCGTCTCGGCCAGTGGTCATTATCTCGGTACCTTCACGGCCGACTGGCTGGGAATTCCGGCGACCGGATCGCCCGTCTACATCCGTTTCGGCGAATTTTATCGCTTCGAGGGCGGGCGCGTGGTGGAAGCCTATATTCTGTGGGATCTGCTGGAAGTGATGCGTCAGGCGCGCTGCTATCCCCTTGCCCCGCAATTCGGCATCGCCGGCCCCACCCCCGGCCCCGCCAGCCGGGACGGTGTGATGCTGGCCCCCACCGATCCCGCCGAGGGAGCCGAAAGCCTGCGTTTCACCGAAACCATGTTCGCGGGCCTTGGCAGTTACGATGGCAAATCCCTCGCCTCGATGGGGATGGAGCGCTACTGGCATCCCGATATGATGTGGTACGGCCCAGCGGGCATCGGCACCACGCGCGGCATTACCGGCTTTCAGAGCTTCCACCAGGGGCCGTTCCTCAACGCCTTCCCCGACCGCAAGGGCGGCAACCATAAGGCCCGGTTCGGCGAGCGGCAGTATGTTTGCTCGACCGGCTGGCCCAGCGTGCGCGCCACGCATACCGGCAGCGGCGTCTTGGGTCTGTCGCCCATTGGCGAACCGATCACGATGCGCGTGATGGATTTTTGGCGGCGCGACGGAGAGTTGCTCGCCGAGAACTGGGTGTTCATCGACATGATCGATCTCGCGCGCCAAATGGGTGTGGACGTATTGGCCCGGATGAAGGTGCTGCTGCAGGGCAGCCGCAACCGCGCAGTCTAATTTTGGGGAGATGGCAGCATGGCACAGTGGCTTAAAACCGGGGCGCAAGCATCGATCCAGCAGCGCGCGGAATCGGACGCCAAAGTTCGGGCGACCGTTGAAGAGATCATCGCCGATATTCAGGCGCGCGGGGATGTGGCCGCGCGAGAGCTTTCGGCCAAGTTCGACGATTGGTCCCCGGCGCAGTTTCGCCTGACCGAACGGGAAATCGAAACGGCCCTGTCAAAAGTCAGCAAGCGCGATTTGACCGATATTGCCTTTGCGCAGGAGCAAGTACGGAACTTCGCCAAGGCCCAACGCGCTGCCCTTCAGGATGTCGAGGTGGAGACCCTTCCCGGCGTGATCCTTGGTCATAAGAATATCCCGATGAATGCCGTCGGGTGCTACGTGCCGGGCGGCAAATATCCCCTGGTGGCGAGCGCGCACATGAGCGTCGTCACCGCGAAGGTCGCCGGGGTAAAACGGATTGTGGCGGCCGCCCCGCCGTTCAAGGGAGGGCCGCATCCGGCGATTGTCGCGGCGATGCATATGGGCGGGGCCGATGAAATTCTCGTGCTGGGCGGTGTGCAGGCCGTCGCTGCAATGGCGATCGGGACCGAAAGCATCGCCCCGGTCGATATGCTGGTTGGCCCCGGCAACGCTTTTGTTGCGGAAGCGAAACGGCAATTGTTCGGGCGGGTCGGCATCGATCTGTTCGCTGGTCCGACCGAAACCATGATTATCGCCGACGACACCTGCGATGCCGAACTCTGCGCGACCGACCTATTGGGTCAGGCCGAACACGGCCCCAACTCCCCTGCCGTGCTGATCACCACCTCCGAAAAACTGGCGCGGGCAACGATAGCCGAGGTCGAACGGCTGCTGACCATTCTGCCCACCGCCGATATCGCCGCCCTGGCGTGGCGTGACTATGGCGAGGTGATTCTTTGCGACTCGGTGGATGAAATGGTGCGCGAAGCCGATCGGATTGCGTCCGAGCACGTGCAGGTCATGACGGCAGACCCGGACTATTTCCTAAAGCATATGACCAATTACGGCGCGCTGTTCCTGGGGCCGCGCACCAATGTTGCTTTCGGCGATAAAGTGATCGGCACCAATCACACTTTGCCGACGCGCGGCGCGGCGCGCTACACGGGGGGGCTGTGGGTCGGTAAATTCCTGAAAACCTGTACCTATCAACGGGTGCTGACCGATAGCGCCAGCGCGCTGATCGGCGAATATTGCTCGCGTCTGTGCATGCTCGAAGGGTTTGCCGGTCACGCCGAACAAGCGAATGTCCGTGTGCGGCGCTATGGCGGCCGCAATATTCCCTATGCCACGGCGGCTGAATAAGGAAACGCTTTGATGATCGCTTTGCCCCAAACCCCCTCCTTCCGTCTGGATGGCCGCCGCGCGCTCGTAACTGGGGCGGGGCGGGGGCTTGGGTTGGCGATTGCAGCGGCATTGGCGGAAGCCGGGGCTTTTGTGACCTTGGTGGCGCGCACTGAAATCGAGATCGCGGCCGCGGCCGCAGCCCTGACCGCGCGCGGGGACCAGGCCGAGAGCTTGACGCTCGATGTGGGCGACAGCGCCGCAGTGGCAGCGGCCCTCGCGGCGCGACCCGCTTATGATATTCTGGTCAATAATGCGGGCACCAACCGCCCAAAGCCCATCGGCGAGGTCACGGCAGAGGATTACCGAGCCGTGATGGACTTGAACGTCGAAGCTGCTTTTCGCCTTACTCAAAGCGTGACCGGACGGTTGCGGGCAGAGGGGAAAGGCGGCACCATCATCAGCATTTCTTCGCAAATGGGCCATGTGGGGGCGGTCAACCGGGCGCTTTACTGTGCCTCGAAACATGCGATTGAGGGCATGACCAAGGCGCTCGCCGTTGAACTCGGTCCGTATGGGATTCGGGTAAACAGCATTGCCCCGACCTTCTTCGAGACGCCGTTGACCCGACCTTATTTCGACGATCCCGTCTTCAAAGCCTCGGTCTTGAGCAAGATCAAACTGGGCCGCCTTGGTCAACTGGAAGACATTATGGGGGCGGTCGTGTTTCTGGCCTCGGATGCCGCCGCGATGATTACCGGTACGTCGCTTCTGGTCGACGGCGGATGGACGGCGGAATGACGGTAAAACGGCCCGATAGCCCGAAGCGCCGGGTAACCTCGACCGATGTGGCGGCTCTTGCCAACGTGTCGCAATCGGCAGTATCCCGCGTTTTCGCTCATCACCCCAGTGTGTCTGACAAGATGCGCCGGGCGGTGTTGGAGGCGGCGCGCACCCTGGGGTATCGCCCCAATGCAATCGCCCGCTCGCTCATAACTCAACGCTCGCGCATCATCGGCGTGGCAATGGCCTATCTCGACAATCAATTCTACCCGGAAGTGCTGCAAAGCTTGTCGCGCGCGCTCCAAGCCTATGGTTATCAGATTCTCCTGTTCACGGCCGATGAAACGGGGGCGGCCGATCCAATGCTGGAGCAAGTGCTGTCTTACCAAGTCGATGCGCTGTTGCTCGCTTCCGTCTCGCTCTCGTCCCATATCGCCGAAGAATGCGAGTTGGCGGGCATCCCTGTGATTATGTTCAATCGCACCAGTTCCACCCCGGGGGCAGCGAGTGTCACAGGCGATAATTTTGCGGGCGGGCGGCAGGTAGCGGAATTCCTAGTGGCGGGCGGGCACCAGCGCTTCGCCTATATTGCCGGCGCTGCAGAAAGCTCTACCAACCGCGACCGGGAAGCAGGATTTTGCGCAGGCCTTGCCGCCCTGGGGATGGCGCAACCGATGCGGGTTCCCGGTCAATATGATTGGCAGAGCGCCCAGGCCGGCACGCGGCTGCTGCTAGGGCGCCCTACCCGCCCCGACGCGATTTTCGCGGCCAGCGATCTGATGGCGATTGCCTGCCTCGAGGTTGCCCGCACCGAATTCGGCCTGTCGGTTCCCCATGATCTGTCGATTGTCGGGTTTGACGACGTGGGTGTGGCGCGCTGGCCAAGTTATCAACTCACTTCTTTTGCCCAGCCGGTGGAAGCGATGGTCAGTGCTGCCGTTACGCTGATTCTGGAGCGGCTGGAAAGTCTTGCCGCCCCGCCGCGCCCCATTGTGATTCCCGGGCGCCTGATCGTGCGCCAAACCACCCGCCATCCCGCCCAGGGGCTTGTTGTCGAAGATGGGGAACGGGTGTGGCGCACGCCGTCTGAAACGACCGAGGGACCATGACACAGCCTAACGATCTGATGCAGGGGTTCGACCCGGCCTTCCGCGACCCCGCCCATTATATTCTCGATATCACGCAGCGGATCTGGGAAGGGCGCGGGCTGCCGTTGATTCGCGATTGGTATGCGCGTGACTGCCCGGTTCGCACCCCGCTGTCGGAAACCCGCGACGTCGACACCGTCATCACCGGCACGGCGGCTACCTTGGCGGCTTTCCCGGATCGGGAACTCCTGGCGGAGGATATAATTCTCGCCTCTCGGTCGCCGGGGTTCTACTCCTCGCATCGCATTTTTTCGCCTATGACCCATATGGGCGCTGGCAGCTTCGGCCCTCCGACCGGGCGCAGCCTGCGGGTTCGCACGATTGCCGACTGCCTCTGCCGCGATAATCGTATCGTCGAAGAATGGTTGGTACGCGACCAAGGCGCGATCGCCCGTCAGATCGGGCTTGATCTGCCGACCCTCGCCCTCAGCCTTCTCCGCCCTGGTCCCGATGGCGGTGCCCCCGGGCCGGATGCGTTGATCGCCCGTTGGACGGAGCCGGGGGAACCGATCCAGGTTGGCGATGTCAGCCTGCTCGCAGTGCTGCTGGAGGCGCTCGTTCGACTGTGGCAGGACGGGGATTTCCAGCAGATCGTGCGCCTCTATGACCGTGCTGCCAGCGTTTACGCGCCGGGTGGGGAAGAATGGGTTGGTTATCGCGCCATTGAGGTGGGCTGGTTGAGTTGGTTAGCGGCGCTGCCGCTTGGACGCTTTCGCCTGCATCACTTAATCTGCCGCACCGATTCAGGGCAACCACTGCGGGCCGCGTTGCGCTGGTCATATCACGCCGCCCACAGGGGCAGTGGCCGCTTCGGCTCCGCGAGCCAGCGGCCGATTGTGCTGCTCGGCCTCACCCACTGGGAGGTGATTGACGGCCGGGTACGGCGCGACTGGACGTTGATCGACGAGCTTTCGGTTTATGCTCAAATTCTCGCGCCTCACAGCGCGGGCTAAGGAGGCGCCCATGTTGCGCGATATCGAGTTTCTCGACCTCTCCCCCACCGCGATGGCGCAGCGTTTGGTGCGCTATGCCGATCTGGTCCCCTGTAGCAACGCCTTTGTCGATACCCGCACCCCTGGGTCCGACGCCAAGGAGAATTTCACCATTATCGGACCAGGCGTCGCAGAAAATCCCGACCAATTCGTGCATATCCGCGAACCGCACGGATTTAATATCGGCGGGGCACGACAGCCGGAAAACTGCATCAACTCCCAGCATAGTCACGAGACGGCAGAGGTCTTTGTCGTCCATACGGGACGTTGGCGGCTGATTTTCGGCCCCAACCGCGAGGATGGCACATTGGACATCGGCCCCGGCGATGTGGTGTCGGTGCCGACGCGAATGTTTCGCGGTTTTAAGAAGATCGATGCGGGGACCGGATTTCTTTGGGTCGTGCTGGGCGGCGACGATCCGGGCCGCGTGCGCTGGGCACCGGAGGTCTTCGAGTTGGCTGAGCGCTACGGCCTGAAACTACTGAAATCAGGCCTGTTGTTTGACATGACTAGCGGCACTCGCCCCCCAGTCGAGGCCGAGTTCGAAACTCCGCCCGCCGCCGACGAAGTTGCTGCGCTTGCGACCCCACCGCGCGCGCGACTGCTGGAGTGCTATCTTCCTGCTGCGGCGGTTCAGTCGAACCCCGCCTCGCTTCTCACGGGCAACGGGGTGGACGAATGCGGAGTGATCGGGCCGCGGGCGAGCGGCGACGGGTTCGCGCCGGGCCCGATTGTCGGTTGGTGGCACCATGGTTTCACGCTGCGGCGGCTCGACCTAATTCCCGGCGGTGCCACCCCCTGGCATCGCCGCGCCGAGGCGGAGGTTCTGTTCGTGCAATCGGGCAGTCTCGAGGTGGCGTGGCCCAATGGGACCCTGACGCTGGCGGCGGGCGATACGCTAACCCTGCCCGTCGGCCTTACCCGGCGCTTTGCCTCGCCCGCCGAAACCACGCAGGTGTTCATCGTGCGGGGCGGTGATGCGCCGGCTGCCGCCGAGCGGATCGCCGGATGAGCGACCGCGAACCGCTGCTACTGTTGTCTGGTCAACTGTGCACGGCGGATATTTGGGTACCGCAGCGCAGCGCGCTCGCGCGCGTTGCCGACTGCCGCGTCGGCGACTTGACCCAGGACGCGACGATTGAAGGTCTCGCGGGGCGTTTGCTCGAAACTATGCCCTGGCCCTCTTTCTCCGTTGCTGGACACTCGATGGGCGGGATCGTGGCAATGGAAATGGTCCGGCAGGCGCCCCACCGCGTGCGGCGGCTGGCCCTGATCGGTACCAATCACCGCGCGGAAACCCCGGAGCGGCGCGCGCTGCGCCAACCGCAGATCGATGAAGCGCGGGAAATAGGCATCGGTCCTTATGCTCGGGCCAAACTGATACCGCCTTATGGCGCCAAAGATCGCCCGCCGTCCGCCGCCACTACGGAATTGGTCGTATCCATGGCAGAAAGCCTGGGCCATGCGGTCTTCCACCGCCAGTCGATAGCGCTGCGGGACCGGCTCGATCAAACCCAAACCCTGGCGGCATTCACCGGGCCTGTACTGTTACTCTGTGGCTCAGAGGACCAACTCTGCCCGATCAGCCGCCATACAGATATGGCGCAGTTGCTGCCGCAAGCAACCCTGCGCGTAATCCCTGGCGCAGGACATCTTCCGACATTGGAAGCCCCTGATGCCGTTGCCGAAGCGCTGATCGCCTGGCTCGCCCAACCGATTGCCCCCGTTTTAGGAGAGTGTGATGATCCCGCCTAATTTGCTGGCCCGCTTGCGCGCGACTGATACGCCTACTGTGTGTAATGCGCTGGAACTGCTGCTCGGCGGTCGCCGGGCGACGGGGTTCACCAAGTTTCCGGTCGTAGCAGCCGATCCTGGATTGCCGTCGATGGTCGGCTATGCTCGTTGCGTGAAAATTCGCGCGGCCTCCCCACCCACCGAGCCGCCAGAAACCGTGCTGGCACGTCGGATGGCCTATTATGAGTATGTCGCGGGCGGCCCGACCCCGTCTCTCGTCGTGATCGAAGATACCGACTGGCCGCACTGCGTCGGCGCGTTTTGGGGCGAGTTGCATGTGGCGGTTCACAAAGGGTTGGGCCTCGGCGGCACGCTGACCAACGGGCTGCTGCGTGACTTGGGGCAACTCGATCCCGGTTATCAGGTGATCGCGGGTGCAATCGGTCCAAGCCATGCCTTTGTTCACGTCACCGATCTCGATGTACCGGTCGCACTGTTCGGTCTGCAAATTGCACCTGGGGATTTGGTCCATGCCGACCGCCACGGCGCAACGGTTATCCCGGCAACTGTTTTGGCGGGGCTGAACGATGCCATCGATACAGTCATCGCCAAGGAAAAAATCATCCTCGATGTGGCCCGCGCCCCCGGGTTTACAGTGGAGGTGCTGAAAGAGGCTTGGGGCCGCATGCTGGTAACATGAGAATTAATTATGGCGCCGCACAAGAAATGGCATCGATACTGCCCCGGTGGGCCTTAGGATAGCACAATACGCTACGAAACAGCGTCATATTATGAAAATCCAGAAAGACAATCTATCGCTGCCGGATGTACGGTATCGTTGGCGTTGAGGCGGAGTCAGGATGTAAGCTTTAATCTTATGACGAATACACTCTCATTTACAGCCAACGCTGATACGATTCCGAGCCTTGTCGTGGAGGCTTTGAATGAGTGGCATACTTTTCCGGCTGAGCGTTGAGCAGTTTTTACGGCTCGTGCCGCATTTCCTGTAGGACAAACGGGGAATAGCATGGGTGGATGACCGCTGGGTGATTAGCGGTATCATTTATGTGTTGAGGCGAGGTATCATTGGCTAAGTCTGCAGTCGATTTATGGTCCGCGCGAGACGCTCTATAATCGCTTCGTCCGCTGGGGTGACAAAGGCATCTGGCAGGGGATTTTTCAGGTGTTTTCCTCGGCGGGCGGGCCGCAGGCGGAAGTGTTGATCGACAGTTCCGCGGTGAAAGCGCACCGCTGTGCTGCGGGCGGAAATGGGGGGAACGGGCGCAGGCGATTGGTCGCTCGCAGGATGGTCCGCCAGTGAAAATCCATGCGCTGACCGACGCTTTTTTGTCGCCCCATCGCTATCCCACTGACTGGCGGTCTGGTCACTGATTGCACTGCCGTCGACACTCTGCTAAACGCCCTGCTGGAACCGTGCTTTTACATCGGGTTGAAGGCTATAACATCAAAGCCGTTCGCCGAAAAATCGAGTGCAAGGGGACGGCTTCAAACATCCCGCCAAAGCCAAGCGGCGCTAGAAAAATTGCTTCTCGCCAGCCCTTTACCGCAATGCTATTGAGCGGACGTTCTGGCGCCTCAAAGCTTTGCGCCGTCTGCATTAGCGCACTCTCTAGTCATTGGTTCTGAGTCAGAAGCCTAATCTGCGGCGAGGATGTTGCGGCCGGCAGTCTTGTGGAAATCGGTACAACCAATGTCGCGCTAGAACCTTACGTCTTCATCACCCGCCGCGACCGCTGGGACGAACCGGCTTTGGTCCGCTTTCGCCGGTGGCTGTTGGCGGAAATCCACCTGGAGACCCAGCCGCGCCCATCAAGAACGACCGCATAAAATAGCCGTCAGCCCAAGCCTATCGTTGGCGCGGCAGGGGCCAGGCGGTTGGTGATTTGACTTCCTTTAGGGTAAACGTCGTCTGCATAAATTTAATGCCCGGCAAACGCCGAATAACCGTCATGGCAAAGTCTGCGTAAGTATCCAGATCCTGGGCAACAACCTGTAANACCTGGAGACCCAGCCGCGCCCATCAAGAACGACCGCATAAAATAGCCGTCAGCCCAAGCCTATCGTTGGCGCGGCAGGGGCCAGGCGGTTGGTGATTTGACTTCCTTTAGGGTAAACGTCGTCTGCATAAATTTAATGCCCGGCAAACGCCGAATAACCGTCATGGCAAAGTCTGCGTAAGTATCCAGATCCTGGGCAACAACCTGTAACAGAAAGTCGGATCGACCAGCCACGCTCCAGCACGCAATGATTTCGGGAAGCGCCGCAACTGCCCTTTCAAAGGCACGCGCCTCTTCCTCGCTATGGTCGTCAATGGATACATTCACGAAGACCAGCACGCCCCACCCTAAGGAACGCCGCCCCAGAACGGCCCGATACCCCTCGATAACGCCCTCCTCCTCCAGGCGTTTTACCCGCCGCCAACAGGGCGAGGTTGATAAATTAACGATCTCGGAGAGCGCGGCCGTCGTCTGGCGGGCATCCTCCTGCAGGGCCGCGAGCAGTTTTAGGTCTGTCGCATCTAAGGAAACTGAAGGCATATCATACCTCACATAAACATTTTGAGGAAATTATATACCCTAAATCAGCCACGTCTTGGGAAAGATAGAAAAAAACCTCCCATTCCCTTCCCCTATCATGGGGGCTGTTTCCAACGATCATCGAAGGCTGTCTCGTCAGATGGTCACCTCGAATTACCGTGCGTTTTGCCGTAGCGAGAGAA
>NZ_NOXS01000020.1 GCF_002251735.1 Elstera cyanobacteriorum
GCCGTTGAAAGTGATGCCGTTGAAAGTGATGCCGTTGAAAGTGATGCGGTTGAAAGTGATGCGGTTGAAAGTGATGCCGTTGAAAGTGATGCGGTGAACCAATAAACACATCTAAACCTAACGGTCGCTCATTTGGTGAACCCGCCAGACTTGTTAGGTGCAAAGGTAATCTGCGATCACTGCCGATGACTCCGTGATAATAAGGCCCCATTCATCCCGTCTGCGGGGTTCCTCTAAAGAGGCTCCGAAGGGAAGGGGGAGGGGGCAAGCAAGATCGTACCCCTCTTTCGTGCAGCGCCCCTCGTCGAGAAAGATCCGGCATTTTCTAGTTGAATTGTTATGTTATAACATATGATATTCCCCCCTGCTTTACTCCACCTTGCACAGGTATCCCGATGTCTGACCGCCTGCCCGTTACCGTCCTGTCCGGTTTTCTAGGTGCGGGAAAAACCACGCTGTTGAATCACATTCTAACCAATCGTGACGGTCGACGCGTCGCCGTGATTGTGAATGATATGAGCGAGGTGAATATTGATGCTGATTTGGTCCGCGACGGGGCGAATCTGTCACGGACCGACGAAAAGTTGGTTGAATTAAGCAACGGCTGCATTTGTTGCACACTGCGCGACGACCTCCTGCTAGAAGTCCGTCGTCTCGCCGAATCTGGTCGCTATGATTATCTCCTGATCGAAAGCACAGGGATCGCGGAACCCTTGCCCATTGCGGCAACTTTCGATTTTCGGGACGAAACCGGTCTTTCACTGTCCGATGTCGCGCGATTGGACGCGATGGTAACGGTTGTGGATGCGTTAAATCTGCTCAAAGACTATGGCAGCCAGGATTTCCTAGGTGACCGTGGGGAAACAGCGGGCGCAGACGATCACCGAAGTCTGGTTGATTTACTCGTTGAACAAATTGAATTTGCCGATGTTATCATCGTCAATAAAGCTGATGATGTAACGCCGGAGCAGCGTCGCCTCGTCCATCAAATTATTCGCGCCCTGAATGCCGACGCCGAAATAATCGATGCTAGCTTTGGTAACGTCCCCTTAAGTGCAATTCTCGATACAAAGCGCTTTAATTCGGAAAAAGCCCAGGAACACCCTTTATGGCACAAAGCCCTATTCGAGCCTGAGAGCCACCTACCAGAAACTGATGCCTATGGCCTGACCTCCTTTGTTTATCGGGCCCGGCAGCCCTTCGCCCCCGTCGCCTTTCAGGCGTTTATCGCGCAAACTTGGCCCGGACTAGTTAGAGCCAAAGGTCATTTCTGGTTAGGAACACGCCCGGATTGGGTTGGCGAACTCAGCCTTGCGGGGGCTATCTGCCGGACCGAAGGCCTAGGGCGCTGGTGGGCAGCTGTACCAAAAGCCCGTTGGCCAGATGATCCGGAGTGGCGGATGCTCCTCAACCGCCATTGGCATCCGCTGTGGGGGGACCGGCGGCAAGAGCTGGTTTTCATCGGCATTGATCTGGATGAAGCGGCTATCCGTGCTGCGCTTGATGCTAGCCTGCTGGGCACGCCAAGGCCCGTGACCTTCAATGCGAATCGGTATCGAGATCTTCCTGATCCCTTTCCTCTATGGGGTGAGGTTGCAGCGGGCATGGCGGGTTGAATGGAAATGCAGCTTGAAACTCTCGATACGGCTATCCGAATTTGTGCCGTATTGCCCGACATCATGATGCTCCGCCAGCCTGGCATCGAGTTGGCCCTTTGGCTGCGGCGTATTCCCCCGGGGATTGAAGCGGAGCTGGCTCAGCTTCCAGCGGAAAGTCTGCCCGACGGGCGGGTTTTAGTGGGCCTAGCCGACCTTAACGCTGCGCTCGACAGTCTCTTTCTGGATCGTGTTACCACGGCTGCCGTGCGCCCGTGGCTGATTGCTGATATTGCGGCGCTGGTGGACCAGTTTGTCGATCTTACTGGCACCACCGAGGTTGATGTGCGGCTAGAGCGCATAACGGGCGATGGTTGCTGGAAGTTTCATCGGGATTGTGTGGAGGCGCGCCTCCTCACCACCTATCGCGGGCCGGGTACGGAGTGGGTTTTCCCCGCTGACGCGCCTAATGCCCTGCGGGATCAAAGAGCCTATCGCGGGCCCATTCATCGGTTTCCCCGACAGGCGGTCGGCGTGTTCAAAGGCAGTTGCGCGGGGCCAGGAAGCGGGATTGTCCATCGTTCGCCGCCACTGGCGGGGCAGGGCGAAACGCGGCTGCTGCTGTGCCTGAACCTTCCATCCAGCGCCTCACCAGAGCGGTGGACGCGCTCAGCTCTTCAATCAGGATAATTGCCATGATTAGCGAACTCTCCATTTCCCGCCGGGCACTCTTGGCGGGTGCCGGGGCTATAAGCGGGTTGGCCTGGGCAGGGCCGCTCGCGGCTCAAACGCACACCGCGCTGCGGATTGTCGGCCCCTGGGAATTTACTTCGTTGGAGCCAACGGATACGGGGTACCTGCTTACCCGCCTTGGAGTTGCGGAAACCCTTGTGCAGGTCGACCCTGATGGACGGCTGGTCGGCGGCGTGGCGTCGGGATGGACCGTTAGCGAGGATAAGCTGACGTGGCGGTTCCCCATCCGGGCCGGGGCGCTGTTTCATGACGGTAGCCCGGTCACAGCCGAGGCGGTCGTCAATAGTCTAAAGCGGGCTTTTTCCGGCGAAAGCCTGTCGGCAGTGCCGCTTGATGGGGTGAGCATCGATGGCGACGCGGTGATTATTCGCACGAAAACCCCGTTTAGCCCCTTACCGGCGTTTCTCGTGGATTATGCCGCGATCCTTTTGGCGCCCGCCGCCTATGATGCCGAGGGCAAGGTGCAGAAAATTATCGCGACCGGTCCCTACCGGTTAACGGCAATCGACGGGAAAACGAATCTGGAACTAGAGCGTTTCCCAGGTGCGCGGGTAAAGGCGCACATCTCAACGGTGCGCTACACGGGGGTCGCTAACGGCGATACGCGCGCTAATATCGCTATCGCAGGCGACGCTGACCTCGTCTATACACTCGCCCCGACGGCACTGCCACGCATCAATGCTGCCGGACAGTTGCGCGTCGAAAGCCTGACGATCCCGCGCGTGCGGCCGCTGGCGGTAAACTGTGGTCTACCTCAGTTCAACGATAAGAACGTGCGTCGCGCCCTGTCCCTGGCGATTGATCGGGCTGGCATTGCCAGCGCCGTTCTGCGGCATCCAGGATCGGCCGCGACGCAGCTTTTGCCGCCAATCCTGACCGAATGGCATAATCCTGCGCTACCGGCCCTGCGCCAGAATATTGCCGAAGCTCAACGCCTGCTTGATAGCGCGGGCTGGGTTCCGGGCGCCGATGGTATTCGGGTTAAGAATGGGGTGCGATTCGCTGGCAAATTGCTCACGCTCGCCAATCGCCCAGAATTGCCCCCGATGGCCGCCGCGCTGCAAGCGCAGTTCAAACAGATTGGGCTTGAGATCAGCATCGAGGTTGGCCCGGCGGCGATCATTCCCACGGCGATCCGGGAGGATCGGATGGAAATGACGATGTTCGCGCGCACTTACGTCAATGTGCCCGACGTCATTGCCACCATCATTCCCGATTATACCCGTGAAAAATCGACGTGGGGTACCGTCCATTGGCCGGAACGCACACAGATGCAGCGGTTGACGGATGCCTATATAGCCAGCTTCGATACTACCGAAAAGGCGCGGCTAAGGGCAGAGATTACGACTTTGCTGCACGATGAACTGCCCGTCATTCCCGTTGCCTGGTTTGAGCATACGGTTGCAGTATCACCGCGCTTACGCAATGTTGCCATCGATCCCTTTGAAATGCGGTATCTTGCCGAGGCTATGGCATGGGGTTAAGCCAATCTGGTGGGGTGTATCTCGCCCCGCCGCCGCAGTTTTTCGCCGGAATTGGCCTGCGCCTTCTGGCAACCGGTCTTTTCGCCTGCATGTCGCTCTGTGTGCGACTGGCTTCGGTCGAAGCTCCCGTTGGTCAGATCATGTTCTGGCGTAGCGCGGTCGCCCTTGTACCGATTGTGGCCTATCTTGCGGTGCAGGGGCAATTTCCCGGCGGCCTGCGCACGCGGTATCCTTTCGGGCACGTGAAGCGCAGCCTCTTCGGCTGCGTTGCAATGGCCTTTTCGTTTCTATCGCTTAAGTATCTTCCGCTGGCTTTGGCAGCGGCCCTTGGCTTTTTGGCGCCGTTGCTGGTGATTCCCACGGCTGTAGTGTTTTTGCGCGAGCGGCCAGGCTTGCTGGTTGTTCTGGCGGCGCTCGTTGGCTTTGCTGGGGTGGGGCTCATGCTTCTGCCCGCACTGGCCGGGCCAAGTTTGGATATGGGAGTCGTGATCGGGGTTGGCGCCGGTATTGCGATGGCAGCAACGACTGCGGCAGCGAAAATCGAAATCAAACGCCTCACCGCAACCGAGCCGCCGGGCACGATCGCTTTTTATTTTGCGCTGGTCTGCGCCGTGGGCGGGGTTATGACCGCGCCTTTCGGGTGGGTAGCCACCGAAGGGGGGACGCTTGCGTGGCTCATCGGGGCGGGGTTCACCGGCGGGCTGGCCCATATTGCGATGACCGAGGCTGTGGCGCGTGCACCGGTTTCAACTCTGGCGCCCTTCGAGTATACGGCAATGCTCTGGGCGATGGGGTTCGATTTGCTCGTCTTCGGGCTCCTACCTGTGCCGCTTAGTCTGCTTGGGGCCGCTCTTGTTGTTGGCGCGGCGGCGCTCGTGGCTTTTGGCGAACGGCAGCGGCGCTGATGAAAACTCTGGGTCTGCGGCTTGGCCAAGCCTTGGCGACCGCATGGGTGATTGCGACCCTCTGCTTCGGGATCACCCATGCGCTCCCCGGCGATATTGCTTTGTCGATTGCCATTGCGCGCGTTGGCGCCGACCGGGCGACGCCGGAGGTTGAGGCGCGGGTGCGGAACGACGAGGCGCTCAATCGTCCTTTGCTCGTTCAATATGGTCACTGGATGAGCCGGGTGATGCGCGGCGACCTTGGACGGTCGCTCGTCTCTCGCAAACCGGTGATTGACGAAATCTTATATCACGCTCGGTTTACGTTGGGATTGGGGGTGCTGGGATGGGCACTTTCCTATGCTCTGGCCTTGCCGCTTGGGATTGCGTGTGGTCTGCGACCAGGCGGGTTGGTTGATCGGGTGGTGACCGGCCTTACCGTCCTCTTTGCGGCTTTGCCGAGCTTTCTGGTGGGGATCGGTTTAATCACCCTTTTTGCCCTGACACTCCGATGGCTCCCGCCCGCCGGGTTCAAGACGCCGACCCATCTCGTTCTGCCCGCGTTGACTTTGGCGTTGGGCCTGACCGCTTTTTCAGTTCCCGTCATTCGCGCGGCAGTGCGCGAGGTGGCGCGCGCGCCTTATATGCAGTTTGCCCGATTGCGGGGCCTGCCCAAGGGTGCCGCCTTAAGACACCACGGTGTCCGCAATGCCGCTATCCCGATTATCACGTTTGCAGCCTTGCAGATGGGGTTCCTCATTGATGGGTTTGTTATCGTGGAAACGCTTTTCAATTACCCTGGGATGGGTGATCTCTTGGTACGGGCGTTAGTGGCGCGGGATATTCCGATTATTCTGGGCTGTGCGCTGCTGATTAGCCTGCTGTATGCCCTGGTGAACCTTTTAGCGGATGCGGCGGCGCTGGTACTCGATCCCCGCCGTCGGCGGTTAGCCTGATGCGTCGCTGGCCCTTTATTGCGCTAGGCGGCCTTTTGGCGCTGTTGGCCCTCCTTCCCGTTATCGTTACCCATGATCCGATTGTGCAGGATTTAGCGGGGGCTTTACAGGAACCCAGCGCACAGCATTGGCTCGGGCAGGATCATTTGGGGCGGGATGTTTTAGCGCGCTTGGCGCACGGCGCTCCGCGCTCGGTCGGCTTGGCGGCAGTTTGCATTGGTCTTGCCGCCTTCGTCGGGACCCTTCTGGGCATGGGGGCTGCCTGGTGGGGTGGGTGGGGCGAGGCTCTCATCATGCGTGGGATTGATGTGCTGCTGGCCTTTCCGGGTATTCTGCTGGCTCTGCTGTTGGTGGGGCTATTGGGGGGCGGCGTTGCGCCGCTGTTGATCGGCCTTACGCTGACCCAAGCCCCGCCCTTTGCCCGATTAAGCCGGGCGGTAGTGGCAGGGGAGGTGTTGAGTACCCATGTTGAAGCGGCCCGATTGGCTGGTTTTGGGGCCTGGGCGATTTTTCGCCACCATCTTTTGCCGCCGTTGCTACCGCTTCTTTTGCCCCAGCTTACCCTTGGGCTGGGAACGACAATTATGACGATTGCCGGATTGGGCTTTCTAGGGCTTGGCCTTACCCCGCCAACGCCGGAGTGGGGGGGGATGATCGCCGAAGCTTTGCCCTATTTGACCGAAGCGCCCTGGCAAACCGCGGCCCCCTGTTTAGGGCTGGTCCTTGTTACCTGGTCTGTCACACTGATTGGCCGTGTCGCGTTTCCGGTAGCGGGGGAGGGGCGTTTATGAGCGCCGCCCTCGTTCTTCAAGGGCTAACGATTTATGACGGGTCCGGAAAACCGCTGGTCCGCAACATCGATTTTTCCCTGCCATCTGGGGGCATTCTCACGATCATCGGCGAAAGCGGCGGCGGTAAGAGCTTAATCGCCCAAGCGCTTATGGGCCTGCTACCGCCCGGGTTTCGGGCTGTTGGGGCTCTGCTTTGGCAGGGCCGAACGTTCGATCTTGGCAATCCTCAGGCACTGCAAGGCTTGTGGGCATCTGACTTTCTTCTCGTACCACAAGAGCCGGGGGCGGCGCTCGACCCAACCCAGCGCCTCGGGCGCATGCTCGCTCAAACTGGACACATACCGGTGCCGGTTCAGGAAAGTTTGGCTGCCGTCGATCTGCCCGCAAGGTGCGCGGCCGCATATCCGTTCCAGCTTTCGGGGGGCATGGCCCAGCGCGCCTTGATCGCCAGCGCCTTGCGGCTAGAGGCACCGTTGCTGATTGCCGACGAACCGACAAAGGGGCTTGACCCGCAGCGGCTGGAGGATGTGGCAGACTTACTGCTTCGATTGTCGCGGCAAGGGCGTAGCCTATTGCTTATCAGCCATGACCGCCATCTAGTGCGCCGTCTTCAGGGCTCTGTGCTGGTATTGGCCGACGGCTGCCTGCAAGAGTTCGGCCCAAGCGATACTGTTTTGGCAGCGCCACAAAGCGCCTACACCCGCGCCTGGTTGGACGCCGATCCTGCTACATGGGTTCCTTGCTCAGCTTGCGCCGTCGACACTCCCTTGGTCTTGGCCGCGCACGGGCTTAGCCTCGGTCATTCTGGTTGCCCTGATCTGCTGAACAACATCGATCTTCATCTTACGCAGGGCATGATTCTCGGGATCTCTGGCCCCAGCGGCTGCGGTAAATCCAGCCTTGGGAATAGTCTTCTTGGGCTTTTGCCGCCGCGTCGCGGTTCGGTCTCCTGGGGAGGGATTGACCCATACCGCGATTTAACCAGTGCCCAGCGCCTCAGGCGCCGATATCAAAAGTTGCATCAAGACCCGACGGCGGTATTCATTCCCCACCGGACGCTCAGCGCCCAATTCCAATATCTCAGTACCCTCGCGCCGCAACCTGATTATGCAGAACGCCTATCAGCGGGGCTTGATCGCCTGAAGTTAAGCGCGAAGCTACTTGAACGGTTTCCGAGCGAGATTTCTGGGGGGGAGGCCCAGCGTCTGGCGCTGTTGCGACTATTATTGTTGAACCCGGCGGTTATTGTCGCTGATGAGCCGACCTCGCGGCTCGACCCAATCCTCCAGAGGGAAACAATTTCTCTTCTCCATGAAATTGTCACGGAGGAAAAAATTGGAGCAATATTTATCTCCCATGAAATGGAATTAATTTATTCATTAACAGAGAATATTATAATTTTGTGACTATTCACTTTGAGGGCAGAGAGGATATTGGTGTTGTGCATACTTTGGTGGCTGGGTACGGTCTCATACAAAACTTTGTGTGTGCCGTTCGGTTGTATAAATGGCTCATTTTGATATTTCCCTTCCCGAGGGGTGAGAGCAACCTGTTACCTAAATCACACACTTGTTGATTCGTTTCAGGTGATAAGAAATGTGTTGATTGAATGTCTGTCATGTCATTTCCATATGTCTACCGCGCCAGACTGTGGGAGGCCTGGCGCGTGCCGATTTCACCTGGGAGAGATCCGATAATGCAAAAACTGGCTTTCGTTACGCTGCTTATGGCCGGAACCGCGCTGGCCTTTCCGGCGTCTGCCGTTTCCTTCAAAATGGCCCGTGGTCAGGATGCGACCACGATGGACCCGCATGCGCAGAATTCCGGTCAGAATTTTAATCTTTTGCATCAGATTTATGAGCCGCTCGTGCATCGCGACAATGACGCGAAGCTGACCCCGGCGCTCGCCACGGCCTGGAAAATTACGGCCGATCCGACCGTGTGGGAATTCAAGCTGCGCCCGGGGGTAAAGTTCCACAACGGCAATAGCTTTAACGCGGATGACGTCGTTTTTTCGTTGACCCGGGCCATGGGTGATAAGTCGCAGATGAAGGGTCTGCTGACCAGCATCGAACAAGTGACCAAGGTTGATGATCTGACGGTCAATGTGAAGACCAAGGGGCCGAACCCGCTGCTGGTCAACGACCTGACCAACCTGTTCATGATGGACAAGGAATGGTCCGAAGCGAACAATGTGGTGAATTCCCAGGATTTTAACGCCAAGGAAGAAACCTATGCCGTGCGCAACACCAATGGCACGGGCCCCTATGTGCTGAAAGTGCGCGAGCCGGACGTGCGCAGCGTTCTCGCCGCTAATCCGGCTTATTGGGGCAAGGGCCAGTTTCCGCTGAAAGTATCGGAAATCACCTATTCGGTGATTGCGGCGGCGCCGACCCGGGTCGCCGCCCTGCTGTCGGGTGAAGTGGATTTTGTTCAAGACGTGCCGGTGCAGGATATTGCCCGTATCGCCGGGACCAACGGGATGCGTGTTAATTCGGGCGCCGAAAACCGCTCGATCTTTTTCAGCCTGAATACTGGGGACGCCGACCTGAAGTTCGACACGGTGGAGGGTAAAAATCCGCTGGCCGATCTGCGCGTGCGTCAGGCGATTGATTTTGCGATCAACCGCAGTGCCATCCAGAAAGTGGTGATGTCCGGTCAGTCGACCCCCTCGGGTACGCTGCTGCCGCCGGGGTCGGACGGCTATACGAAGGAATTGGACGCCATCACGCCCTATGATCTGAACAAGGCCAAGGCCTTGATGAAGGACGCGGGCTATGAAGCCGGGTTCGGGATTACGATGCACTGCCCGAACAATCGCTACGTCAATGACGAGAAGATCTGCCAAGCGGTTGTTGGGATGCTGGGTCAGATCGGCATTAAGGTAACGCTTGAAGCCCGTCCGATGGCCCAACACTCGCCGCAGATTATCGAAGGCGCGATTGATTTCTATCTGCTCGGCTGGGGTGTGCCGACCTTCGATGGCGAATATGTTCTGAAGTTCCTGTACCACAGCCGCGAAGGGAAGGGGGCCTACGGTAGCTACAATCCCAAATATTCCAACGCGGAACTGGATGGGATGATTAAGTCGCTAGCCACCGAAACCGATAAGGCCAAACGCGATGCGACGATGGCCAAGGCCTTGAAGATCGCCAAGGACTCGCTGGTCCATATTCCGGTCCATAACCAGAATATCGCCTGGGCAATGAAGGCTAACTATAATATTCCGGTTCAGACCGAGAATACCTTCTTCATCAAGTATGTTGATGTGAAGTAAGGCGCAGCATTCAACCTGCGCAGTGTCCGGGGGGTCAATGACCCCCCGGTCTTGTTAGACCCCAGAGGTGTTGATGCTTGCCTTCGTGCTTCGTCGGCTTTTCCAGGCGATTCTTGTCATGCTTGTCGTGGCGCTCGTCTCCTTTTCACTCTTCCGCTTTGTGGGCGACCCCATTTCCGTGATGGTCGGCCAGGAGGCAACCCAAGAGGATCGGGAGCGGATGCGCCAGGAGCTTGGCCTTGACCAACCTTTCCCGCTTCAATTCGCGGCCTACGTCGGGCGGATCGTGCAGGGGGAATTTGGGATTTCCTATCGCGTCGGTCGGCCGGTCATTGACCTGATCGCCGAACGTTTGCCCGCCACGCTGGAACTCGCTTTCTGTGCGGCAATTTTCGCCCTGGTCTTCGGGGTCGGGTTCGGGGTGTTCACGGCCCTGCGGCGCACCCGGTTTTCGGCAAAGGCCATCATGACCTTTTCGCTGATCGGCGTATCCTTGCCGACCTTTCTGATCGGCATTGCGCTCATTTACCTCTTCTCGGTCGAGCTCAAGATACTGCCGTCCTTTGGTCGCGGTCAGGTCGTCGATCTCGGGGTCTGGACGACGGGATTTTTGACGGTTTCCGGGCTTAAATCGCTCGTTTTGCCGGCGATTACCCTCGGTCTGTTTCAGATGACGCTGATTATGCGCCTCGTGCGCTCCGAGATGCTGGAAGTGCTGCGCGCCGATTACATCAAGTTTGCGCGGGCGCGCGGCTTGTCCGACCGAGCCGTGCATTTTGGGCACGCTTTGAAGAATACGCTGATCCCCGTGATTACGATTATGGGCATTAAGCTCGGCTCGCTCGTGGCCTTTGCGATTATCACCGAGACGGTGTTCCAATGGCCGGGGGTTGGGTTCCTCTTCATCTCCTCGGTGCAGTCGGTCGATATTCCGCTGATGGCGACTTATCTACTGCTGGTCGCCCTGTTCTTCGTCACGATCAACCTGATCGTCGATATGCTCTATTTTATCGTGGACCCGCGCCTGAAGTCTGGCGCAGCCCTCGCCCGCCATTAAGGACGACGCTATGCGCGAAGCTTCAACCGCTCTGCCCAAGGTCAGCCTGCGGCAGAAACTGCATAAGATTTGGGATTCGGATATCGCCTATTCCTTCCGTCAGTCACCAGTGACGATGGCAGCGGGCTTGGTGGTGATCCTGATTTTCGTCGGGGCGCTCTTAGCGCCGCTGCTGGCGACCCAAGATCCGTTTAATCCGGCAGGCCTGAACCTGATGGACGGTAAAACGCCGCCGCTGACGGCCAATGAGTTTACCCAGAACGTCTATCTTTTGGGGACCGACGATCAGGGCCGTGACGTGCTTTCGACCATCCTGTATGGGTCGCGGGCCTCGCTACTCGTCGGTTTTGCTGCCGTTGGGTTGGCCATGTTGATCGGCGTCACCCTGGGCCTGATCGCCGGGTATCGCGGCGGGATCGTCGATAGCATCATTATGCGGATCGCCGATATTCAACTGACCTTCCCCTCCATCCTGGTGGCGATGATGATCTTTGGCGTGTTCCGGGGGGTATTGCCGGTGCAAAGCCATGCCACCTTGGCCGTGCCGGTGCTGATTCTGGCAATCGGCCTTTCTGATTGGCCGCAATATGCCCGAACGGTGCGCGGCGTAACTTTGGTGGAGCGCAACAAGGAATATGTGCAGGCGGCGCGTGTCATTGGGTTGGCACCGTTGACCATCATGATCCGTCATGTCTTGCCGAATGTGCTGGGGCCGGTGCTGGTCATCGGCACCCTGGGCCTAGCGCTGGCGATCATTGCCGAAGCCACGCTGTCCTACCTGGGGGTTGGGGTGCCGCCGACGCAGCCGTCGCTGGGAACCTTGATCCGCATTGGTCAGGAATATATCGCGTCCGGCGAATGGTGGATTCTGCTGTTCCCGTCGCTCACGCTGCTGGCGCTGGCGCTATCGGTCAATCTATTGGGCGATTGGCTGCGCGATGCCCTTAATCCGAAACTGAGATAAGCCATGACCTTATCCTCCGAAGCGCTGCTTGAGGTGCGCGATCTGGTGGTGGAATTCCCCACCCGGCGCGGTGTTCTGCGCGCCGTTGATCAAATCTCCTTCTCCCTTAAACCCGGCGAAGTCCTGGGGCTGGTCGGCGAATCCGGCGCGGGCAAATCGCTGACCGGGACGGCGCTGATCGGTCTGCTGGAGCCGCCGGGGCGGATCGCCAGCGGCACGGTTCACTTGAAGGGCCTACAAATCAACGGGCTACCGCCGGAAGAATTGCGCAAAGTGCGCGGGCGGCGCATTGGGATGGTATTCCAGGATCCGCTCACGTCGCTCAATCCGCTCTATCGGGTTGGCGAACAGTTGATCGAAACCATTCGCACCCATCTGCCCCTGTCGGAAGCGGAAGCCCGGCAGCGCGCCGTTGATCTGCTGGTCGAGGTGGGCATCCCGGCGGCGGAAAAGCGGCTGGACAGCTACCCGCACGAGTTTTCGGGCGGGATGCGCCAGCGGGTGGTGATCGCCCTGGCGTTGGCCGCCGAGCCTGAACTGGTGATCGCCGACGAGCCGACGACCGCGCTTGACGTGTCGGTGCAGGCGCAGATCATTGCCGTGTTAAAACGCCTGTGCCGGGAGAAGAATACCGCCGTTATCCTGGTGACGCACGATATGGGCGTGATCGCGGAAACCGCGGACCGGGTGGCGGTTATGTATGCCGGACGGATTGTCGAAATCGGCCCCGTGCGCGACGTGATCAAGGCCCCGCGCCATCCTTACACCAAGGGTCTGATGGGATCGATCCCCGACCCCGAGGTGGAGGCGGAGCGGCTAACCCAGATCCCCGGCTCGATGCCGCGCCTTGCCCATATTCCTAAGGGCTGCGCCTTCAATCCCCGCTGCAGTTTTGCCTTCGATCGCTGCCGGACGGAACGGCCGCCCGTGCGCACAGTGGGCAGCGGCAGCGTTGCCTGTTTTCTCGATGAAGCCCAATTGACCGGGGAGGCCCGTTCATGACTGCCGCTGCACCTAAGCCAGAGGCATCCGCCCCGTTGTTAACTGTTGACGGGCTCCGCTGCGTCTTCGACGTTTCCAAACCCTGGCTGAACCGGGTTCTGGAAGGCGCGCCGAAGCAATCGCTGCAAGCCGTGGATAATGTCGGTTTCAGCATCCCCAAGGGCGAAACCTTCGCCTTGGTGGGGGAGTCCGGGTCGGGTAAATCGACCATCGCCAAAATGATCGTTGGCTTGTTGCGGCCCACGGAAGGCGCGATCCGGTTCGACGGCACCGATATCACCAAGATCGCCAGCGCCGCAGAAATGCGGCGGCTGCGGCGGCGGTTCCAGATGATTTTTCAGGATCCTTACGCCAGCCTGAACCCACGGATGCGGGTGGATACGATCATCGCGGAACCGATCCGCGCCTTTGGCCTTTTATCGGACGAGGGGGCGATTGCGGCGCGGGTTGCGGAACTTTTGCGCTTAGTCCGCCTCGATCCGGCTGATGGGGTAAAGTTCCCGCACGAATTTTCTGGTGGGCAACGTCAACGCATTGCGATTGCCCGCGCCCTGGCAGGCAATCCCGAGTTTCTGGTTTGCGACGAGCCAACCTCGGCGCTCGATGTTTCGGTGCAGGCTCAGATTCTCAACCTGATGAAGGATTTGCAGGCGGAGTTTGGGCTAACCTATCTGCTGATCTCGCATAATCTCGCGGTTGTGCGGCATATGGCAACGCGGGTCGGCGTGCTGTATCTCGGGCGTTTGGTGGAGGTGGCGCCCTCGCGCCAGCTTTTCACAACCCCGCGCCATCCTTATACGCGCATGCTATTGGACGCGGTGCCCGATCTCGCGATGACCGGACGGCAGCGGCAACCCGTCCAAGGGGAAATTCCCAATCCAATCAATCCGCCAGCGGGTTGCCACTATCATCCGCGCTGCCCGCTGGCGACCCAGCGCTGCAAGCAGGAGACGCCTGCGCCGCGCCCCGTTGGCGACGGGTTGATTGCCTGCCATGCGGTGGAGGAGGGCAGGGCCTAAAGAGGCCAGCCATTCCCCAAAAGCTGAGATCGCCCCCGAACACGCCACGATAGTGGTCGATGCGCGAGAGCATCGCGTGCGGGGGCGGTCGATCTCTGTCATGACGACCTAGGTAGACGGCTCGCCTGGTTTTCTTTTTATTTAATATTATTTCATTTACGAACAGTTTTCTGTCGTTATCTTCTCGATAAGAATCGTAAATCTATTTATTGCAGGGCCATTTTTTCTGCGGATAATGCATAAATAATTGTCATTATCCCGTCTATTCTAATTTCCTTTTCTCAAAGGGCAGCCTGCACAGCCTAGTCTGCGCAGGCCGTACTTCCTCACGTCGATTTTCGGAAGGCGCAGGATCCTTAAACGGGGGGCGGCGTCCTAAAAATATGTTGATTAATCATTATTGTTATATAACATAACAAAAAACGATAAGCGGCGCTCCGATAACGAGCGCTTTGGTTTGGGAGAAAACAGAATGAGCACCCCTCAGTCCGTCAGCGTTCCGCTTTTCATCAAGGGTCAGCCCGTTCCGGCGAGTACCGGGGCAGAGTTCGTGCGGCGCAATCCGCTGACCGGCGATATTGCCAGCCGGGCTGCGGCGGCCAGTCTTGTGGACGTTGCAACCGCCGTGGCCGCAGCGGAGGCGGCTTTTCCCGTTTGGTCGGAGATGGGGCCAAGTGCCCGGCGCGGGCTGCTGCTGAAGGCGGCGGAGGCGCTGGTCGCCCGAACCGAGGCCTTCGTGGCGGCCATGGCGGCGGAGACCGGCGCCACCAAGGGCTGGGCATTATTCAATGTTACCCTTGCCGCCAATATGATCCGCGAGGCGGCGTCCCTGACCACGCAAATCAACGGCGAAGTGATTCCAAGCGATAAACCCGGCTGCATGGCGCTTGCGGTACGCCAGCCGCTTGGCGTGATTCTGGGCATGGCCCCGTGGAATGCGCCGGTCATTTTGGGCGTGCGTGCTGTGGCGACCGCGCTCGCCTGTGGCAATACCGCCATTTTGAAAGCGTCGGAGCTGTGCCCGCTGACCCATAGCCTGATCGGGCAAGCATTTGCCGACGCAGGCCTGCCGCCGGGGGTTCTGAATGTCCTCAGCAACGCGCCAGAGGATGCGGCAGATATTGTTGGCGCGCTGATCGACCATCCCGCGGTGCGCCGGATCAATTTCACCGGCTCCACCCGCGTTGGCAAAGTCATCGCTGCCCGGGCGGCGGTCCACCTCAAGCCGGTTCTGCTTGAACTGGGGGGTAAGGCACCCCTCTTGGTTTTGGATGATGCCGATTTGGATGAAGCCGTAAAGGCCGCCGCTTTTGGCGCCTTCTTCAATCAGGGCCAAATTTGCATGTCCACCGAACGCATTATCGTCGATGCCAGCATTGCCGATGCGTTCGTTGCCAAATTCGTCGAAAAAGCCAAAACACTGGTCGCGGGTGATCCGCGCGTTGGCACCACGCCGCTGGGATCGGTCATCGACCCTTCGGCGGTCGTGGGCATTCAAGCCTTGATTGAGGATGCGACGGCCAAGGGCGCAACCCTGCATCTCGCCGCGCCTGCCACTGGAACGCTTCTATCGGCGGCGGTTCTCGACGGCGTAACGCCCGACATGCGGATTTATGCCGACGAAAGCTTCGGCCCCGTAACGACGATTGTTCGGGTTCGCGGCGAGGAGGAGGCGATCCGTGTGGCCAACGATACTGAGTATGGCCTAACCGCTGCCGTTTTCACCCGCAACATTGCGCGCGGGCTTAAGGTTGCCAAACGCATTCAATCGGGCATGTGCCACGTCAATGGCCCGACGGTACATGACGAAGCGCAAATGCCATTCGGCGGTGTTAAGGCCAGCGGGTATGGCCGGTTTGGCGGGAAAGCCGGGATTGATGCCTTCACCGAACTGCGCTGGATCACGGTCGAAACCCTGCCGGGCCATTTCCCGATTTAATCCTGGCCCCTCTTTTTCAGAAAGCTGTT
Organism: Elstera cyanobacteriorum; assembly: GCF_002251735.1. Taxonomy (NCBI): domain Bacteria; kingdom Pseudomonadati; phylum Pseudomonadota; class Alphaproteobacteria; order Rhodospirillales; family Rhodospirillaceae; genus Elstera; species Elstera cyanobacteriorum. The sequence continues at coordinate 15,751 of NZ_NOXS01000020.1, forward strand.
TGCGATGACCAGTCCAGTCGCCTTCGACGTTGAAAACAATATTGCGTGGGTGCGCTTCAACCGCCCCGAAAAGCGGAACTGTATGAACCCGGCGCTGAACCGCCGGATGATGGAGGTTCTGGACGAACTTGAGTATCGGGACGATGTGCGCGTGCTCGTCCTCTCCGGCGAAGGGTCGTCCTGGTCGGCCGGTATGGACCTTAAGGAATATTTTCGCGAAACCGAGGCCAAAGGCCTCGCGGCGACGCGGGCCGCCCAGCGCGACGCCTACGGCTGGTGGCGCCGTCTGCGGTGGTATCAGAAGCCAACGATTGCGATGGTCAATGGCTGGTGCTTTGGCGGTGGCTACGGCCCGTTATTCGCCTGCGATCTGGCCTTTGCCGCTGAAGAAGCCCAGTTCGGCCTGTCTGAAATCAACTGGGGGATTCTACCCGGCGGCGGGGCGACGAAAGTGGTCGTCGATTTGCTAACCCTGCGCGACGCGATGTACCACGCGCTTACGGGTGAGATGATCGACGGAAAAAAAGCCGCCGCCTGGAAACTCGTGAATGAGGCCGTTCCTTTGGCCGACCTCAAGGATCGCGTTACGGCGGTTGCCAATATCTTGATTGCCAAGAATCCGGTCGCCCTAAAAGCAACCAAAGACGCCGTGCGCCGCGTTGGCGAGATGACCTATGATAATGCCGAAGATTATCTGGTTCGTGCCCAAGAGGCTGCGAATTCTTATGATAATGAGGGCCGTAAGGAAGGCATCCGCCAGTTCATTGACGAGAAGACCTATAAGCCCGGCCTTAGGGCTTATGATCTCTCGAAGCAAAAGTCCTGATCGATGGTTGGGGCGGTCGATGCGATTGGGCTGCACGCGCGCCTGCGGCCCCACGCGATTGCAGCGGAAGATCTGACGCGGGGGCAAAGCTGGACCTATGCGGCGCTGAACCGTGCCGTTGGCCAATGGGCCGCCGCTTTGACGGCTCAGGGCATCCGCGCGGGGGACCGTGTTGCCGCGTTGGCGAAGAATGACGTTTGGCTGCCGATCCTGCACCATGCTTGCGCCCGGCTTGGGGCGCTCTATGTCCCGTTAAACTGGCGCTTGTCAGCCGCCGAAATCGCCCGTGTGCTGGATGATTGTCGCCCCGCTTTGTTGGTCGGCGACGGGGTTCTCGCGACGTTAGCCCCCGCCCACGGCGGCCTAGCCTTGGCAACCCTTGCCGCCCAGGCCGATAGTCTTGCACCGCTGCCCGAGACGCCGTTTGACCGCGCCCGACCATCGCTCATTCTCTACACTTCGGGCACCTCGGGCCGCCCGAAAGGGGTACTGCTCTCTGAGAAAAATATCGATCAAACGGCGATCAATTTTTCCGTTCTGGGAGAGGTCACGCAGCGCAGCAGCTTTCTCTGCGATGCGCCGATGTTTCACATAATCGGGCTGATTACCAGCCTGCGACCGGCCTTATTGCAGGGCGGGCGTCTCCTAGTGTCGGACGGGTTCAGCCCCGCGCGGACGCTCGCGCGCCTATCCGACCCCGCCTTGGGGATCACCCATTACTTCTGCGTACCGCAGATGGCGGCTCTCTTGCGCGCCGAGCCAACTTTCGATCCTGAGCGGTTGCGCCATCTCGCCGCCATCTTCACCGGCGGGGCGCCCCATCCGGCCCCTGCTATTCACGCTTGGCTGGAGGTTGGCATTCCCATTGTCGACGGCTTTGGCATGAGCGAGGCGGGAACCGTCTTCGGCATGCCGCTTGACCGTGCGATTATCGCCGGGCGGGCTGGGTCGGCGGGGATTGCCATGCCGGGGGTGCAAACCCGCATCCTTGGGGCAGACGGCGATGATTGTGCGGTGGGCGAGGCGGGGGAACTCTTGCTGAAGGGCGACAATATTACCGCAGGTTATTGGCAGCGCCCCGACGAAACCGCGCAAGCCTTCACCGACGAGGGGTGGTTTCGCACTGGTGATATTGTCCGCGCCGATGCCGAAGGGTTTCATTGGTTGGTCGATCGCAAGAAGGATATGTTCATTTCCGGCGGGGAAAATATCTTTCCGGCGGAAGTTGAGGCCGCCGCCATTGCGCACCCCGATGTTGCGGAGTGCGCCGTTGTTGGTCTGCCCGATCCGCGCTGGGGTGAGGTGGGGCATTTATCCGCCGTGCTAAAATCCGGCGCCTCGCTCTCGGCCGAGGCGTTGCTGGCTTTCCTTGAAACCCGCATCGCCCGCTATAAGCTGCCAAAAACGATCCTCTTTGTCTCGGCGCTTCCCCGCAATGGCGCCGGGAAGCTGATGAAAGCCGAAATTAAGCGGCAGTTATCCGATCCTTGACCTGCGGCCCCTCGGGGCAATCAGGCGCATGGCGTTTTTGGGGGGCACGGGCTATTGCTACCCCCAAACAACCAGCATGGTGGCCGCCTTTTATGTCGAGACGTCTTGAGTCAGACCTAGACACGTCCTTTATCGATACTCTGATCGGCTATAATATTCGCCGGGCGTCTCTGGTGATTGCCCGGGATTTTGCCAAAACCCTGACGGGGGTGGACCTCGGTCCCGTCCAATTTACAATTCTAACGCTGATTGATGCGAACCCAGGCTGCACGCAAAATAGCATCGCCAAGGCGATTGCCATTAAGCGGACCAATTTCGTTGCCCTGCTGGATGGCTTGGAAGCCCAGGGTTTGGCGGAGCGTCGCCCGTCCCCGACCGACCGGCGGTCCCACGCGCTCTATCTGACCCCGGCAGGCCGGGCGATGCTGGTCGATCTTAAGCCTCGCATTCAAGCCCACGAGCAGAAATTCGCGGCAGTGATGAGCCCCGCCGAGGCGGATTTGCTCCGCGATATCTTGGTCCGCTTGCGTCAGGTCGGGGGTGACGCCGCCGAGGAGGCGGATCTTTAGCCGTGTCCGGTCGCCTTCATGCCGATACCGTTGCGGGGGCGGTGGGGGAAGGGGTGTTAAGCCCCTGTGCCCGTTTGTTCGACCAGATCGACCCCTAAAAAGCGCTCGGTGAGGGCATGATCGTTGCGAACATCGGCCACGGCGCCCTGATGCATCACCCGGCCCCGTTCAAGAAAGATCACCTGTTCGGCAAAATCCAAGGCCCGATCGACCTGTTGCTCGACCAAAATGATGGTCATTTTCAGCGTCGTCAGCACCTGCATAAGCTGGTCGCAGATAACTGGGGCTAGGCCCTCTAACGGTTCATCCAAGAGCAAGACGCTGGGTTGCCCCAGGAGAGCCCGGGCCACAGAGAGCATTTGCTGCTCCCCGCCCGACAAAGCGCCGCCGCCGTTACGGCGCCGTTCCTTAAGGCGGGGGAACATTGCATAAGCTTCCTCAAGGGCCGCCCGTGGCCGCCCTTTAAGGCCGGTCACAAGGTTTTCTTCGACCGAGAGCGAGCGAAAAATATCGCGGGTCTGCGGCACATAGCCGAGCCCGAGTTCGGCCCGCCGCGAGGCGGAAAGCTCGGTTAAATCGACCCCGTCCAGGGTCAGTGTGCCGGCATGGCGCCGTGTCTGCCCGACAAGGCTTGCAAGCGTTGTCGTTTTACCAACCCCGTTACGGCCCAAAAGGGCTATCCGGCTTCCGGCGGGGGCGGAAAGGCTAATGCCCTCGATGATCCGGGTCTGCCCGTAGCCCGCCGTCAGGCCCTTGGCCTCAAGATGTCCCTTAAGCGCGCTCACGGGCTCTGCTCCCTAAGTAAACGTCTCGAACCTTCGGGTCCGCCGAAATCTCTGCGGCGGAGCCACTGCACAGTATTTGGCCTTGGGCCAAAACGATGATGCGGTGAGCAAAGCGGAACACGAGGTCCATATCATGATCGATCATCAAGACCGCTAAATCGGCGGGAAGCCGGTCGAGCGCATCAAGAATCCGGTGGGATTCGGAGTGGGGAACGCCTGCGGCCGGTTCATCGAGAATCAGCACTTTAGGCTTCAAGGCGAGGGCAAGGGCGATTTCCAGCAACCGCTGTAGCCCGTAGGCGAGGGCCGAAATCGGTGTTTCCGCGACCGAGGACAGCCCCATGACCGCCAAGAGGTCTTCAATCTCGGCCTTGGTGGCGGCATCGGGGCGCAAGCTGCCAAAGAGACGGAAGGTCTTTTGCCCGCGTTGCAGCAGCGCAAGATGCACATGCTCCCGAACGGTAAGGGTTGGGAAAAGGCGCGCGATTTGAAATGAGCGGATTAATCCCCGCTGCACCCGCGCTTGCGGCGGCAATTTGGTGACATCCTGCCCATCGAGATAAATCGTTCCGGCAGAGGGTTTCAACACGCCCGTCACGAGGTTGACGAAGGTGGTTTTCCCGGCGCCGTTCGGCCCGATGAGCGCGCATCGCTCGCCTGCCTTCAGGCTCATATTCACATTCGATGATACCGTAAGCCCGCCAAAATTCTTGACGAGCCCGGAGACGCGCAAAAGCTCGGTCATGTCCCCCTCCGGGCAAGGCGTTGGGCCAGTTTCTCACTGACGGCAGTGATGCCGCCGGGGGCGAATAGCACAATCCCAATCAGGAAAAGGCCGATGAACAGCATCCAGTGGAAGGGATCGGTCGCGGCAAGAATATGGTGGATGGTCATAAAGGCGACCGTTCCAATAATGGCGCCGTAGAGGCGACCGGTGCCACCGAGCACCAGCATAACAACGGCTTCTGCCGACAGCGTAAAACCAAGGCTATCAAGCCCGACGATCCCGGTCGTCACCGTGGTTAGCGCGCCCGCCAACCCGGCGAAAGCGCCGCCGACCGTGTACATGACCACCAGATACCGGCGCGGATTGCCCCCAAGGGCGGCAATCCGCAAGGGGTCTTCCTTGACGCCCCGGCAGGCCAGCCCAAACGGCGAGCGCACGATCCGGCGGGCAATCGCATAGGCTACGATCAAGACAACCAGCGCGAAGAGGTAGGAGGTCCGCCCGTAGAGATCAAACCGAAACAGACCGAGGACCGGACTGGGGTCAATCCCCGATAACCCGTCGCTTCCCCCCGTCAGCTCCCGCCATTTATTCGCGAGCGATTGCAGAAGCTGCGCGACGGCAATCGTCAACATCAGCAAGGTAAGCCCGTGGGCGTGCAGGATCAGCGCGCCGGTGATCAGCGCAACAAGCCCCCCGGCCAGGGTGCCGATTAGCAGCAGCAGCAGCGGATCTTGAACGATATGCACCGCCATAATCCCGGCGGCATAGGCCCCCGCGCCAAACAAGGCGGCGTGGCCCAAGGTCGCGATTCCGGCATACCCTAAGACGAGATCGAGCGAGAGAATATAGAGGGCCATCGTGAGAATTCGGGTCAGAAGCCCTAAATCCTCCGGGAACAGAAAATAGCCTAGAATTCCTGCGCCGATCATTAACGGCAGGACGGCCGGTTCGCCAAGCACGCTACCCCAGCGGGCGCGGTGATTTTCGAGGAACGCCGGTAAACGCATTAGATCGCCTCTCATGCGGCCCTCCGATGGAAGAAACCGTTCGGCCAGCGGAATAGAATAAGGATGAGGGCTGCCGAGAAAAAGAATTCCCCGAAGTTTGGCACAAGATAGCGCCCCGCCGTATCGAGGATTCCCAAGGCCAGCGCCGCAACGACCGACCCGAGAATACTGCCCGCCCCGCCGACGGCGACGACCGCCAAAAACAGCACGATGTACCGGATGGCATAATAGGGATCGAGCGGCAAAAGTTCGGCCCCCAGCACGCCGCCCAACGCGGCAAGACCGGTGGAGAGGGCAAAAACCGCCGTATAAAGCCGTTCGGTGCGAATGCCCAAGGCTTCGGCCATGGCAGGATTATCGACGGCGGCCCGCAGCCTGACGCCAAAATTGGTCCGCTCCAGCAGCAGCCAAAGCCCCAAAATCGTCGCCGCCCCCAGGCCAATCACAAAGGCCCGGTGCAGAGGAATCGTTTTGGAGCCGAGCGAAACCGAGCCACTTAGAAGGTCCGGCAGCGGGATGCGCTTAACGGTCGGGCCGAAGCTGTAATTGGCGATCGCAATGATCACGAAGGTCAGACCAATCGTGAGCAGCACCTGCTGCAATTCATTATTGCCGCCATAGATCCGCCGATAGAGCAACCGCTCCAACGGCAGCGTGACGATAACGGTCAGCAGAATTGCGGCAAGAAGCGCCAGGCCATAGGGCAAACCAAGACTTTGCATGCCATACGAAGCAAGATAGCCCGCCATCATCGCAAAGGCGCCGTGGGCAAGATTGACCACGCGCATCAAGCCAAGCATGACCGAAAGACCGACCGATATGATAAATAAGATTGTGCCGTAGGCAACGCCGTCGACGGCGATCCCTAAGATCGTTTCCATTCCGGTTCTCCCTGGGGGGACGAGCCACCCTTGGGTAGCTCAATCGCCTCGGCCGCTTTTGGCTATTTCATAACGCCGGGATAGCCCCAATCGGGCTGATTGGTCAGGGTTTCAAACTGCGTATTTTGCAGCTTTCCGTCCTTCTTTTCCGTCACGCGCAAATAGACATTTTGGGTGACATGACGGGTAACGGGATCGATGGTGACGGGGCCACGGGGGCTTTCCCAAGACAATCCCTTAATCGCGTTGACCGCTTTCAGGCCATCTTTGCCGCCGGCAGCTTCAATCATCTTATAAATGGTGTGAACGCCATCATATGCGCCGACCGAAAAGAACGTGACTTTATCCGAGCTGCCGAAAAGCTCGCGATGTTTAGCCAGAAACTGTTGATTGAGCGCCGACGGATTGGCCTGGCTATAGTGGAACGCCGTCAGAAGACCGAGCGCCGTATCGCCCATCGAGGGAAGGTCCGGTTCCTGGGTCAAATCACCCGGGCCGTAAAACTTGATCCCGGTTTCCTTTAGGCCATTGTCCTGAAAGGCTTTGACGAACGTTGTCGTGATCGGGACGGGGAGAAACGCATACAGCGCTTCGGCCTTCGAGTCCTTAATGCGCTGCATGAAGGGCGCAAAATCGTTCGTGCTCAAAGGCATGCGGATCGTATCAACGATTTTGCCGCCCGCTTTTTCGTAAACGGTTTTAAACGCCGCCTCGGCATCAATGCCGGGACCATAGTCGGTCACGGCAGTGACGACGGATTTGACCCCTTGTTTGGCGACATAGTCGGCAAGCGGCGCCGTCACCTGCCACAGGGTAAAGGACGTGCGCACATAGCGCGGCGATTTTTCGGTAATGATCGAGGTCGCCGCATTAAAGATAACGGCGGGAATATTGGCTTCGTCGATCAGCGGGGCGACGGCCAAGGCATTGGGCGTCAGAAAATATCCCGCCAGGAAGGACACTTTATCTTTGACAATGAGTTCCTGAGACAGCGCGCGGCTTTGAGCTGGGTTGACTTGCGGTAAGTCCTTGTAGATGAACTCGACCGTATCCCCTTTCACGGTTTTTCCATGAATAGCTTGGTAGACTTCAATAGCCTGTTTGAAGTTCTCGCCGCCTTGGGCAAATTGACCTGAAAAGGGGCCGACGACCCCGACCTTAATCACGCCTGCTAGGCTGGACCCCGACGATAGCGCCACGCCCAGCGCGAGACCGATGACGGTCTTCCGCAAATAAAACATTCTTGTTCCTCCCAATCGCGTTTTTGAGCAGCTTCGCACTCGGTAATTTGCGGTTTCTGCGCCCGCATAACTCTATTGGGATCTCCCGGGACGAGAGATTTCCAGTTAGAGCACTGACTGCCTATACTGGGGAGGCTGTACAATATCTCAAGTCAGATCGCCGTCTGCCGGTATAAGTTTTTGTTAGCTCTGCCGATCCGGCCCTGCGACCCTATCGGCTTACCCAATGCCGGGAACTCTCCGCCGCGTCGTGACGACGGATAGTTGGCATTGGATCGTTAGGCCGCTTTGCTGGCTGAGTTTTGGAGTGCGCGGTCGAGCAGTCGGCGCGCTAGGACGCCGCCTGCATCGATATTGAAGCTCATCATTTTGCGGTCGGGGCGGGCGAGAATATTCTGCTGCTGATGCACAAAGACGTCGATGTCTTCCATAAAGACGCCGCCTTGCGCCTCGCGTATCCGCGCGGTCAAACCTTGATCGTCGGTTTCGAAATTGCGGGCAAACCCCCAATGATACAAACAACTGGTCTCCGTCTCGGGCGTAATGAGGTTGATGACCGTGGCAGAAATCCCTTGGGAACGGTCCCCCTGGGGCGCCCCCGTGCCTGCCCGCGCAACGCCGACGTCAATCGTGATAACGCTCGGAACCGAATATTCACAAATTTGCCAACGATCGACCAACTCCTTGGATTTCCAATTATGGACCCAGAAAGGGGGCGGTTCGACGTTTAAGGTCCATCGGCTAACAACGGCGCGATCCCCAACCAATTTGGCGTCGAACGGGGCTTCGGTGAGTTCCTTTTGACCAATGCTGGTGGCATGCACATAGGTCTCATGGGTTAGATCCATGAGATTATCGATGACGAGCCGGTAGTCGCAGGCCGTATGATAGGTGCCGCCATCAAACGCCCAGGCGGGATCGGCGCACCAGGGAAGCGCGGGAATGCGGGCGGGATCGGCCAAAGCTGCATCGCCAATCCACACCCAGATAAAACGATACCGCTCGACGACCGGATAGGCGCGAATATGGGCGTTGGGGTTGATCGTATCCTGGCTCGGCATATGCACGCATTGCCCGCCCTCGGCAAAAGTGAGCCCGTGGTAGCCGCAGACGAGCCGATCATCGTGCACGGACCCTTGCGAGAGCGGAAACAGGCGGTGGGGGCAGCAATCTTCCAGCGCCACAAGACTGCGGTCGCGCTTCCGGTAGAAAACAATCTTCTCCCCGCAAATGGTGTGCCCAACAGGCTTCCCCCCGATGTCGCGGTCCCAGGCCACGGCGTACCATTGGTCTTTTAAAAACATGCTTCCCTCCCTTGGTTTTTGATTCTGCGCATGCCGGGCAGAAATGCGCAGGCATTCTATGATTGGATACAAAAATACGTCAAGCGAGTCTCGGGTGACCTCGATCAATTCAGAAAAATTGCAGTTTTTAGCAATGCGGCCGCCTCTTCCAATTCGCGGTAGAGTGTTTATTGTATCCAATAACAATCTTAAGTGGGAGGAACGATCATGCAGGTGCGCCTTGCCGCCATTCGCCCCGAAACAAGCCGGGTGAAGAGCTTTCGATTGGAGGAGGTGGGGGGATCGGCGCTCGCCTCGGCCGCGGCTGGCGCCCATATCCGTCTCACGCTGCCGTTACCCGAGGGGCCTGCGGCACGGGCCTACTCAGTGTGGCGGGCTGGGAGCGAGATTTGGATTTCGGTTCAGCGCGAAGCGGGAGGGCGCGGGGGATCGGCCTATTTGCACGATCAGGCCGCCGTTGGCGATGTGCTGCCCGCGAGCCTGCCGCCAAACGGGTTTCCGCTCGTTCCGGGTGCCGGGACAAGCCTGCTTATCGCGGGGGGAATCGGCATCACGCCAATTCTGGCGATGGCGCAGAGTTTGGCGGCGGCGGGGGCGGATTTCCATGTCCATTATACCGTGAGGGATTGGGCAAATGCGGCGCTGTTTGCCGCTTTGGCCGAAGTCGCCGGCGACCGTCTCAGTTTCAATTGTGATGGCGGTGATCCTCGGCGCGGGCTTCCGCTTGACGCCGTTCTCGCCAACCCGGCCCCCGATCGGCACGTCTATGTTTGTGGTCCGGGCCCGCTCATCGATGCGGTTGTGCAAACGGCACAACGGCGGGGGTGGCCCTCCGCCCAGATTCACTCCGAACGCTTTGCGGCGGCGCCGTCCGCGCCATCGGACGCGCCGCAGGGGTTTGATGTCATTCTGGCCCGAAACGGCGCACGGTATTCCATCGGCCCCACCGAGACGATTCTCGATGTGGTGCTCGCCGCCGGTCATGACCCTTTGTATAGCTGCCAAGCGGGGAGCTGCGGGCTTTGCGTCACGCCAATCATCAGTTCTACCGGAGCGCTTGAGCATCGGGACGTCTTTTTAAGTTCTGCCCAGAAAGCGGCGGGGGACAGGCTTTGTCTCTGCGTCTCGCGGATGACGGCGGGGGAGCTGGTGCTAGACCTCTGACCCAGACGGGGCGTCGGTGGGCGCGCGGAAAAGCGCGATATTGTCGATGGCCACATAGGCATGCTCCCGCATCAAAGCCTCGGCGCGGGCACCTTCGCGCGCGACCAAGGCGGCAAACAGACTCTCGTGCTGCTCTTGCGCTCGGCGCAGCACGGCAAATTGCTGGGTCAAGACGGGGGCATTTTCCGCATCGTCGAAAAACGCGCTGGCGGAGGCAAAGGGAATCCGATCATTCAGGGCTAAGGCTTGGGTTAGCGCTGTATTTCCGGCGGCGGCCACCAGTGTGTTGTGAAACACCTCGTTAATTTCGGCCCACTCTATGCCGTCGCCGGGGTGCAGCATTCCCTTGGCGAAGATCGCTTCCCCGCGTGTTAGGCAGGACTGTAGAATCTTGCGGGAATCCACATCCAGGCCCTTTTCGGCAACCAGACGGGCTGCCGTTCCCTCCAGAATGCCCCGCAGTAAGATTGCATCCCGAATATCTTTTTCGGAAAAAGCCCGGACAACAAAACCGCGCCCGACGTCTGCGGAAACCAGTAACCCCTCTTGCGCCAGAATGCTCAGAGCGTGGCGGACAGGCGTTCGTGAAACCCCTAACGACTGTGCCAGCCGTATTTCTGTAACGCGCTCACCGGCCTGCAAGGCGCCCGTCATAATCATTTCCCGCACACGCAGAATAATCTGCCTTTGCTGCGACATTCCAACCCTCCCGATCGGCGGCATAGGTGTGATTGCCGTGCCGATAACCGAATGTGAACACCGGGCAATCTGCGTGGCAATCGCGAGATGAAAAGGCAAAGTTTTTCCGATTTGACACCTTGTCCCACCCGTCAAGGCACGGGCCATTTTTAGGGGAGTGTGTTGAACGATAGCCTAAGACCTGATTGCGCGCGCTTAACCTATTTCAGGGTTAGGCAAACGTTACAAGCGCAATTGCACACTTTACAGGTGTAAAAGAACCTGCAAGATGCGCGTATCGCGCTGCGGCGCTAAAGATTGAGCGGACTCAGAATGGATCGATATTGTCTGGAGGCGGTTGGACGCATCGCCGGAGAGGAACGCGCGCCCTATTCCCACATTACGGTTGATCGGCTCACCCCAATCATTGGGGCGGAAATTAGTGGGGTAGATCTCGCCCGTCCGGTTTCTGACCCCGTGTTTGACGAAATCAAACGGGCTTTCCTTGAAAACCAAGTTCTTGTGTTTCGCAATCAGGTCTTGACTGTAGAGCAGCAGAAAGGTTTCGCGCGCCGCTTCGGCCCACTTCGGGTCTTGCCGGTTGAGGATATCGACGGCGATGACCCTGAGCTTGTGATCATCAAAGCCAGTAAGGAATCGAAGTTCGTCGCGGGGGAGGTTTGGCACGCGGACGGTACCGCCGATCCGGCCCCTTCGCTCGGCTCGCTGCTTTACATGCATCGTATCCCAGAGATCGGGACGGGGGGCGATACGCTTTTCGCCAGCATGTATCTTGCGTATGAGATGCTCTCGCCGACCATGAAAGCATTTCTTGAAGGTCTAACGGCCCTTCACGATGGGGCGGTCCCCTGGCAGGGCTATGAGGCGCCGCCGGGCCTACCCAAGTCGGAACATCCGATTATCGTCCGGCACCCAGAAACGGGGCGGAAGCTGCTGTTCGTCAACTCGGGCTTCACAACCCATATCCCGCAGCTATCACCGGGGGAGAGCCGGGCTGTCCTAGATTACCTATTCGGCCTCGTCGCCCGCGAACAGGTGCTGAACTGCCGCGTGCGTTGGGCGCCGGGAACATTGGTATTCTGGGATAACCGCTGTGCCCAGCATCATGCCATTTGGGACTATTTTCCCCATTCCCGCTACGGCGAACGGGTTACTGTTCTCGGGAGTGTGCCGGCGCGCTGACCCGAGCGGCTAGGATTGGGGCGAGGGCGTCGAGGATCAAATCCCCGAAGGCCTCGCTGCCATGCAGCGGATCCTGGGGTTCGCAATAGGGCGCCAATTGCCCGCCATCGGGAGCACAGGCGTGCGCCCGCACGTCGATGATCGGAATTTTTGCCCGTTCCAACGCTGTGATCAAGGCGGCTTGTGCCGCAAAAAACACACGCGGATCAGCAATCTCAGGCACCCGTTGGGGCGGCAAAACCGCGTAAACAGCCACGCCGTGCACCTGAAGGCCGGTATAGAAACCCAGGGCGCCCCTTGCCATTTCGCCAATCACGTCAGCAAAAAATTGGCTTTCGAGAAAGTCCGGTGGAAATTGACCCGCCTGATCCTGAAAGCCCAGCCAATTTTCCCAAGCGGCATAAACGTGACAGCATAGGCCAAAGGTCGCGACCAGCGGCACGCGCAGCGTATAAAGGCTCTGTGTGTCGATTTCCGCTAAGAACCCTGCGACTAGGCTTTCCACCTCGTCCCGGTGAAAGCGGCATCCCTCTGCCGTGAAGTCGCAAAAATCGGCGGTAAAGTCTCGCCCCGATCCAAGCGGACCACCAACGAAAGCCAATCCTCGGCGCGTTGCGGCCTTGCCAATTGCCCCGGCATGGGAATCGCCCAGCAGCAAGAAATCAACGGGTTTGGTAATAGTCGAGCACATCATCATCACACAAAATATCCTGCGGGGGGCGCCCTACAGCGGGGGGTGTCCGAGGGGGGGAAGACAGTAACGCCGGTTGTTGCCCGAAGAAGTGATCCATAACAAAGGCCACCCCAGCAGGTGAAACGCTCCGTCGATTGGCCTCGTAGGCCCAGCCTCCGAAGGGGAAGGCCGAGATTAGTTCAAAGGATGGAAAATAATCGACATCGTCCAAGCGATCACGAAGCTCGCCCGCGACGGCCCGTAAAAGCGACTTCGTATAGGTAGACGCGACGAGCGCATGGTCTCCAGTCGCCGTTGCCGTTAGCGGCACGGGGGAGACTGTGAGCAAGAAGCGAATACCGGGGTTATGCTGGCGGATCAGGCCGAAAACAGCGGCCATATCCTCGTAGGTCTCGGCGTAAGTCTGATTGCACAGACGATGATCCGCCGCTCGAAACTGTCCGCGCACGGTGCCGGGGCAGGTGGGATAGGCATAGGCTTGGTGACGATTTTGCCAATATTCGGTTAGTCCCATCGTAAAGATGAACCAATCGGCGTCGCGCAACGCCTGGGCAAAGGCATTGAGTGTTATGTGGCGGGCCGTCTCCAGATCAGAGCGGCTCGCGAAGCCTTCTGCGGGTGTCGAGGGGCGGAACGGATCATAGTAGCGCGCGCCCTCCGCCCATACTTCGCGCGGCATGGGAACGCCGTCAAGTGCCCAGGTGACCCATTGGCGGAGCATCGCAGCCGTATAGATATTGCCTGTCCGAGCGGAAAATAATCCATAACCCGCTGCCGTCCAGGCTTCGGCGGGCAAGTCGGGCGGCGGTGGTTCGGTGATATGCCACGTCAGGCCGCGCGCGGCGAGGGCGCGGCCGAGATGCTGGGCGAAGCACGACCCTGCAGTCACAATTTTCTGGCCAGGCAGTACGGGGGTTTTCGGCTGCCAAAGATCGGGCAGATAGCGCAAGTCTTGATCGGCGACAGCGCGCCGCCAAAAGGCGCGGGGCGGCAAGTCAGCATAGGGGGATGGGCGGGGCATCGGTCGGCCTCAGTTCGTATTGCCGGGAGCGGGGGCGACGGTCGGGCGCAGCAGCCGGAAACCCAGCGCAGCGAGCGGAAGGCAGATCAACGCCATGCTGGTAAACAGCACGGGACCGCCCCAGAGGCTGATCACCAGGGCGCCCATCATCGGTGCCAGCGACGCGCCGCCATTCGACAAAAGATAAACGCCGAAATAGCTATTGCGGCTTTCCGGCGGGGCCATGCGGTCGATGATGGTGGAAAAAAGTGGCATCGCGATCATTTCCGCTAAAGTGGCACAGGCAATTGCCAGCAGCCAGACAGTAGGAATGGCAGCGCTATTGGCGGCAATGATGGCCTGCGCCCCCATCAGACTGACGAGTGCGAGAGCAAAGGCCCGATGTTCGGGCAGGGCAATCAGCCAGCGCATGAACAACAGATGAAAGCCCAGCACCATCACCGTATTGGTGAGATTGATGAGCACGATCAGCCGGGTCAATTCGGGCACGCTCAGGGTCACGAGATAGAAGGTCAGCGGCTCGTCGATCTGCGCGTAGATGAGCACCAGCAGAAAATTGGCGATAAAAATCGCCCGGAAATGCCGGTGCTTCAGAAGTACCGGGAGCAGAGCCCAGAGCGTCGGCGCGGGTTCGGCGGGGCGTGCGACCCGATCCGCATAGAGCACGCTTATTCCCAAAATGAGAAATGCCAGCGCTGCCGCTAGGAAGACAAGGTCGCTCTGCCGATCCGCAAACCCCATGCCCAACAACGGACCAATGGCAACCGCGAGATTCACACTGTAATAGCGCAGGTGAAATAGAATGGGCCGTCCGGCATCGGTCCTGGCGCAATCGCCAAGCGCAGAACGAAGTAAGGGCTCGATCATTCCGCCCGCCGTCGCGATGACCATAACGGCCAGCATATAGCTCGCTTCCGTTGGCCATAGGGCGGGTAGGGCGAAACCACCGAGCGACACCGCGCAGAGCAGCGCCAGCAGCCGGGGGCGTTTGAAGCGATCGGCAAGGCCGCCCGCCAGCGGTGCTACCAGCAGCGCGACGATCCCGGCTAGGGTAAACTGTGCCCCAATCTCGGTGATCGATGTTCCGAACCGCTGGTTCATTGTGACGGTCAAGAACGGCCAGACCATAAATACCGCAAGCTTCGAAAGGCTGATGGCGACCAGAAGAAGCTTGGCCTCCAACGAAATATCGCGAAGCGTGGTCCAAAACCAAAGAAGCCCGTTGAGGGGTGCTAGGCGCATCTTAACCGCCGCCCCCATAAGGGGATGCGAAAGACTTTGCCCGACCCGAACAGCGGGTTAGGATGCGCCACTTTGGCAGGGGATGCGTGTGGAGTTTTCGGTGCATTCTACCTCGGTTTGGTTCTCGGTCCCGCCGACCCCTGGTCGGTTGAATATTCTCTGTTTGCCCCAGGCAGGCGGCGATACAAGCCTGTATAATCGGTGGCAACGACTGTTGCCCCCAACCGTTGCCCTGATCCCAGTGCTGCTGCCGGGGCGCGGGCTGCGCCTCGCTGATCCGCCGTTTCGGGCGATGGCTGATTTGATTACGGCATTGGCTGACGCGATAACGCCCTACACGGCGCTGCCCTACGCATTGTTCGGGTCTAGTATGGGCGGCTGGATTGCCCATGCATTGGCGCAGGAACTTTTGCAGCGCCGCTTGTCGGCACCCGTGGCGCTGTTCGCCTGTACGTCTTCCACGCCGTTTGCCAAGCGCCGCCTGCCCAATGTTGACACCGATGATCGGGAAACCCTGATCGCCGAAATCCTGGCCTTTAATCCCGATTTCGACCGGGTGCTGGTCTATCCTGAACTCGTCGATTTGCTGCTTCCGGTCATCAAGGCCGATTTCACCTTGTGCAACGGCTATCGGCCCCAGCAAGCCCCTCGGTTGACCTGCCCGATCATCGGGTTTGCGGGGAGCCGCGACCAGATCATCCCGCTCGAAACCATGCACGGTTGGGCCGAACTGACCGAGGGTGGCTTTAGCTTGACGGAACTCGACGGGGATCATTTCCTCATCGAGACAGCCCCGCGCCCAATTTTGACGGCGCTGGCAACATGCGCCGAGCAAGTTTTGACCGGGTAGCGTGGGATGCGCGCCCGTTACTCGGCCCTGCGTCGGGCTGCCCTGGAGGCTCTTGCCGCTGGGGCGGTGCCGCTGGTTATTCTGCCCATCGAGACCCCACCCCCGGTCGAGCAAGGGCTGACCAATGCCGAGGCGGCGCGGGCCGTGCGGTTTCACCTTACCACGGACCGGTTGGCCTTCAGCCTCGGTCGCATGCTTGCGCGCTATCTGGTTTTCGGCGACGACCGCCGTCCCGATATGGCGATCGGCCCGCAGGGAAAACCGTATTTGCCGGATGAGATCGGTTTCAACCTCTCCCACAGCGGCGGCTATCTGGCGCTGATTCTGGGAAGCACGGTTGGCGTCGATATCGAGATCGGCCCGCGCGACGGACGCTTTCACGATCTTTTGCCGCTGGTCACCCACCCTGCCGAGCGCGCGATGCTGGAGCCCGCTCCGCCAGAGGCTCAACGGGCGCTGTTCTTGCGCTGCTGGACGCGCAAGGAAGCCGCGTTGAAAGCTTGGGGGATTGGCCTTAGCGATGAGTTGACCGCGCTCGACACGCAGCTTGCCGCCTCTGCGCCGATTCTCGACGGCATGCCGCCGCTGCGCCTGCGCGATCTTTCTCTCATGGCCGAAGAGGGGCTGGTCGGTGCGGTCGCAACGCCGGTAACTGCCGGACCCATAGTGCGGGTGGCGCTTTAGACCGGCTGGGCACATGCTGCGATTTCCTCCGCTATGCGCTGCACCGCCTCGCCGTCCATCAGGCCGTAATGGTCTGTAGGAAGAAGCGTTACCGTTTCCAACCGTTGCAGCAATTCGGCCCATCTGCGGCGCTGCACTTCGGCAGGGGTGAACGGGAGGTGGGCATGGGCCTTCCCCGCGAGAACGAGATGGGCCGGGGTGGTCAGCAGCGGGTCAGGGCGATGGGCTATCATACTCGCCATATTCGCCCGGCAGCAGTCGGTGAGCCGGTTGAGATATTCGCCCAGATCTTCGGCGGACCCGGCCCCCCGATGGCTCAACACCTCCTGCCGGAAGAGGG
This sequence comes from Elstera cyanobacteriorum, assembly GCF_002251735.1. Lineage (NCBI taxonomy): Bacteria > Pseudomonadati > Pseudomonadota > Alphaproteobacteria > Rhodospirillales > Rhodospirillaceae > Elstera > Elstera cyanobacteriorum. The sequence continues at coordinate 32,461 of NZ_NOXS01000020.1, forward strand.
TATCGATTTGATCGCCCGTGTAGGCTTGCCAGGCAGTCCCCGCATCGGGGGCGGGCGGATCGATCAACGTCACGCCAGCGACGGGAACCCCCTTGGCCTCGGCCTCGGCGGCCATTGCTGCCGCAACCCACGCACCAAATGACCAGCCAATGAGGTAAACCCGGTTGGCGGGGGCGGAAAGCGCTGCCCGATACTGCGCCGCACGTGCGGCCAGAGGGAGGGGCGGAAGCGTCGCCTCGGTCAAGCGGGGATCGGCGATGACCGACAGCGCCGCCGAGCGGGGCAGGGCCTGCGCAAGGGCGCGGTAGGCTTGAACGTCGCCGCCAACCGGATGGATCAGCACATAGTGGCGGCCATCCCGTCCACTGCGCCATGGGTCAACCCGGACGACCCCTGTCCACCGGGTTGGCTCTGCTGGGGGGGGCAGGGCCAGGGCGATTACATCTGTCAAAGTCGCGTCCGGGCCAATCTTGGACAGGGCAAGGCGGATTCCACACTGGCTTTCGAGGTCTGCCAGCGCGTCGAGAAGAGTCAGGGAATCCGCACCAAGATCGGCTAGGGCGACATCGGCAGGCAGCGATGTCAGGCCCAGAAGACGCTCAAAGCTCGCGCGTAGGCAGGCGGCGGGCGATGGGTCAGCGGCGGTTGCGAATGAAGCCGTTACCGGTTCGGCCTTTATGACGCTGGCCCGACGCGGCGCGTAAAAATAGTCCGCCTCCTCGGGCGCGACGGTTGAGATCAGCAAATGCGGCCCCGGGAGCGCGAGCGCTTGGCGGAACAGCCATCCTCCTTCAGTCGCCGTTAAGCCGACCGCGCGATGGGCCTGATGGCGCGCGTCGGTCAGGGCACCGTTCGCCGCCATGCCATCCTCCCGCCAAATATCCCACCCAAGGCTAAGACGCCGACACTCGGCAGGTTCGGAACGAAAGGCATAGCCGTCGAGAAGGGCATTGCTCGCGGCATAGTCGAACTGGCCGACGCCGCCGAATTCGGTGGCCATCGAACTGCAATAGACCAGGAAGGCCGGTCGTAACCGCACGGCCAGGGTTTCGGCAATCTCTGCTGCGCGCTGTTTGGCAGTATAGGCAACCTGAACCCCGCCGGGGGGGCGGGTTTCCAGGACGGCTCCCGCGCCGATGCCAACCGCATGCACGATACCCTGCAGCGCGGGGAGCATTGGCAGTAGCCTATCGACCGCCGCCTCTGTCGTCAGCGGCTGGGTCACATCCAATGAAATGGCGGTCACGCGTGCGGCGGCACCCCGCAACCGATCGGGCACATGTCCTGACCGACTGACCAAAACCACCGACGTGCCCGGGTCTCTGAGAATTTCCGCCGCGAGCGCCGCGCCAATCCCGCCCGTGCCGCCCAGAACGAGATAGGTTCCCGGTCCAAAGACCGCCGGAAGAATGGGGAGGGCCTGCTGGACTAACGTCCGCCGCCAGAGGCGATGATCATGCACGGCCCAGCGGTCGTGCCGGGGGGTATCAAAAAGGGGGCCAAGAACGGGCGCAACGGCGGCTAAATCCGCTTCTGCACAATCCACCCATCGGCACGGTAGCCCATATTCCTGCTCGATGATCCGGCATGCAGGCCCTAGGAGGAGGGCTGCAGGCTGCTTCAGTGGGCGCAATCCCGGCGCTGCCCCGGTGCTAACAAATCCCAACCGCGCGTTCTTATGGGGGGCTAACTGCTTGGCGAGGGTCGCAATCGTCTCACCAATTCCGGTCTGAGGGTCGGGGGGCAGGGTTAGGAGAACGAACAGCGGACCGCCGTCCGACGCGTGTGGCGTTAACGAGGATAGTGCGTCGATACCTTGGGTGCCCCAGACCACGCGCCGCGCTTTGTTGGCAAAGGCAAGTTTCGCCGCGTCAGTCGGGACGGTGGGAGAGAGAATGAGCAAGGTTCCATCGAGATACGGACCCTCGGCCCAATCGACAGGGCGCCAGGCGGGGCGATATAGCCAGCGGTCCGCTGCGCGCCGGGTGGGCGGCCCGCCCAATGGCGGTAGCAGGCTATAAGTCGCGCACTCAAACGCGGGCGGCGGGAAGTCCCAGGGCGCTGCCACCGTGGGGGCTACGAAACGCGCCCCACGGTGCCACGCTGCCGCCATATCGTCGGGCGTGAGTTGAATGGGATCGGTTGGCTGATCGGCGGGGGTGATTTCGGTCGGCGTTGCGTCGGCAAGTGCGGCCAAAAGCGATGGCAGCGTTTCCCCGATCGCCGCAATACGCCAGCGCAGGCCGGGATCGCCGCCGTGAAGATGTGAGAGAACCTCTGGCAGCCGTGCTGGGTGCTCCCGAAGATAGGCTGCGATTGCAGACGCGCGCATGTCCAGCGCGGGCTTGCTCTGGGCGCTGATCGTCAGAACCGGGGCGATAGGGGGGCTGGTGGCAGGGCGGCCCATCGGCGCTTCCCGCAGGATAACATGCGCATTGGTTCCGCCGATGCCGAAGCTGCTAACCGAGGCGCGGCGCGGCGCCGTTGCGGGCCAGGCAAGCGCCCGATCAAGCAGTCGGAACGGTGTTGTGGCCCAGTCAATCGCCGGATTAAGCGGGTCCGCGCCCAAGGTTGGGGGCAGCGTTTGAAAATAGAGCGCCAGGGTTGCCCGGATAATGCTCAAAACACCGGCTGCGGCGCCCAAATGGCCAATCTGACTTTTCAGCGACCCTAGGGTGCACCCGCCAGGGACGGCCCCCGTAAAGGCTTGAGTTAGGCTGGCAATTTCGATTGGATCACCGAGGGCGGTACCCGTGCCATGGGCCTCGACGTACCCGATATCTGCCCCGGTTAACCCTGCCCGGCGCAGGCAGGCGTCGATCACCGCAGCTTGCCCGTCGACGGAGGGGGCTGCATACCCCATTTTTTCGCGCCCGTCGTTATTGAGGGCGGAGGCTTCGAGGATGGCATATATCCGATTGCCATCGCGTTCAGCGGCGGCGAGGGGTTTCAATACCAGCACCCCATACCCGCTGCCGCCGATTGTTCCGCTAGCGTTTGCCCCGAAGGCGCGACAGTGACCATCCTGAGAGAAGATATGATGGGGTCGATGGACGTAGCCGTCACTTAGACTGGGATCGATCAAAACGCCGCCAACCAGCATGGCATCGGCGTCCCCCTGCCGGAGGAGTCCTGCGGCAAGATGTAACCCAGCCAGTGAACTGCTACAGGCGGTCTGAACCGTCAACGCCGGGCCGGTTAGATTGAGGTGATAGGCGATTTTAGTCGCCAAGAAATCCTTTTCATGGTGCAAGGCCATCTGAAATCCATCCGGCAGCGCCGCGGCGTCTGGCCCGGAAAGAAGGCTTTGAAAATAAGTGCTTTCGCCGCCACTCGCGACAACTCCGATCCGGGCTGCCCCGATCGCCCCCGCAAGTCCCGCATGCGCCAACGCCTCCACGCTCCCCATCAGCAACTGCCGCTGCTGCGGGTCCATCAACCGGGCTTCTTGCGGACTGAGACCAAAATAGCCCGGGTCAAATTCCATCATGCCCGCCAATTGTGCGCGGGCGCCAACCTTTGCGGGATCGTCGGGCGTAAAGAGCTGAATGCCGCTATCGCCATCCCGGATCATCGCCCAAAAATCGGCGAGCGTTTCCGCGCCTGGTGCTTTTACGGCAAGTCCGATAATTGCGATTGGTTCGGCAGTAGTCGGCAAAACCTTAGGCGTGGATGGAGGGGGTACGGTCCCCCCAGTCCCAAAGCGGGCGGCGAGTTGCCGGGGGGTCGTTGCCGAAAAGAGATCAGCAATCCCAAGCGACCAGCCAAACTGTTTCCGGCAGGCTAAGTGGAACCGCATTAAACTGAGACTGCTAGCCCCAGCCTCAAAATAAGTCTGGTCTGGCCGGATCGGCATCCCCAGCGTTGCGTCGAACAGGCGGCAAATTTCGGCCTCCCGCCCAGTTAGGTGTGAATCCTGCGGGTCGGTTTGGGACAGCAGGGCTTTGGCGCATTCCCCAAGGGCCTTCCGGTCGATCTTCCCACTGGGAGCCATCGGCCAAGTTTCCACCTGCCAAAATTGCTCGATCCGCACAAAGGCCGGAACAAGCGGCACAAGATGGGCGGCAAGGGTGGCCGCTGTGACAGGCGCGCGACAGGCGAGATAGGCCGTCAGACGGTCCGACGCGCTCTTCTCAACAATCGCGGTTTCAACAGCGGGGTGCGCCATAAGGGCGGCCTCCACCTGCCCTAGTTCCAGCCGATGCCCGCTCAGTTTCACCTGCTCGTCGGTGCGACCGTGATAATGCAGCAGGCCGTCGGTATCCACGCGCGCAAGGTCACCCGTACGGTAGAAGAGACCGCCAATCGTCGGCAGGGTTACGAAGCGCGCAGTATTTAGGGGCGATGGGTCGAGATAACAGCGGTTCACCATCGGCCCGCCAACGAGCAAATTCCCAACGACGCCTGGGGGCAGCGGGAGATCAAAATCATCGACAACCAGCAGCCGCGCGCCCGCAGCGGGCCTGCCGATGGGTAGCCGTAAAGGCCATTCCGCGGCAGAACCGGTTGCAGTGAACGCGCTGACCACATGGGTCTCGGTCGGCCCATAATGATTGATCAAGACCGCCTGGGGTAAGCCTTCGAACCAGCGCCGAATAGCTTCGGTACACAGAACTTGCTCCCCGGCGGATATAACGGCGCGCAGATCGGGGAGCGCGATGGGATCAATCGCCGCCGCTTCGGCGAGAAGTTGCACGGCCACATAAGGCATGTGAACACGCTCGATCCGGTGTTCGGCCATCAGCGTTAAAAGCCCCGCCGCATCCTGGCGTAGACGGGGAGGGAGGGTATAGAAGCACCCGCCCGAGGTCAGTGTTCCAAAAATCTCCTGAAAGGAGACATCGAAGGCGAGTTTCGAGAACTGTAGCGTCCGCGCGGGCTGCCCGAGACCCCCGGCCTGCCGATGCCAAAGCAGAAGGCCGCTTAAGGTGGCGTCAGGAACAGTCACGCCCTTCGGCGTTCCGGTTGATCCAGAGGTGAACAGCAGATAAAGGGGCCGATTTCCCGCACGGCGGATGCGCTGGCGCGAGAGGGCGGCATCTGCCGCTGGTAGGTTTAAGCGATCGACTGGAACCGGGATTACGCCGAGCGCTGAGAGGGAGATTTCGGTCTCCGGTTGGTAAAGAAGTAGGTCAGGCTGCGCCTGAGATAATATCTGGTTTAGAATTGCCGCAGGGTAGCTGGTATCGAGCGGAACAATCGTAACATTCAGTTTCGCTAGCGCCAGAAGGGCAACGATATGCTCTGCCCCGCCGTCAGTATAAAGCGCCACCCGGGCCAACCCGGCCCCATAGGTTGTCAGAAGAAGGGCGGCGAGATGATCTGCCAGCGCCAAGAGACGGGTGTAGGAACATGTCGCATCTGGCGTAACGAGGGCCAGGGCGTCAGGCGTGCGGTCGGCCTGAAGTTCAATCCAGTCACAAATCCGGTCGAACGGCAGAACGGGCGGGCGGGTTTCCGGCGGCAGCAACCCGAAGCGATACGGGGCCATCAGCGCGGTAAGCGGTTGTTCGGGCGCCGCAAGAAGTTGGTGCAACCCGACTGCGAACAGGTCGGCGAGAGCCTCCGTTTGTGAGGGGGAGAGATAATCCGGCTGATACTCCCACACGCAGGTTAGCCCCTCTGCGATTGGGATAAGCGTCAGCGTCAGCGGGCATTTGCCATCCACCTGCGCGGGAAACGCCATGTCGAGGGTGGTGGTCCCTAAGCGCAGGCCAGCGAAATCTGTGTTTTCCAGAACAAACAGAAAATCAAACCCGGCATCAGCCGCGCTCTCGATCACATCGCTATAGGCAACGTCTTGGAAGGCGAGATCGGCCCGGAGGGTTGCCGCTAACCGCTGCGCCTGTTCGCCTAGGGGTTCGGTTGGGCGGCTATCGAGTGTGAGGGGAACAGTATTGGCTAGCATGCCGACGATTTCGGCAAACCCGTCCAGCGGACGATTGACCACCGGGGTTGCGAGGCGCGGACGGTGCAGGCCGGTGATGGCGGTAATCGCCCAGGCGAAGGCCGGGGCCAGCGTTTCGAACGGCGTCACCCCTTGGGCGCGACCATAGGCTTCGACAGCGTGCCAAAGTTCGTTCGGAAGGCGGGTGGTCAGAATCTGGGCGGCGCGGCGCGGCGCAAGCGTGCGCGCGGGTAGAAACTCGCGCGGTTGGGCGAAATGGTGCCGGGCGGCGGGCTGCAATTGAGCATAGGCCCGGCTGCCGTGCCAGACCCGTTGCCAGGCGGCGACATCAAGCGGCGACGGCGCGGGCGCCATCGGTTTACGCTCCCCGCCGCAGATTTCGGTGTAGAGCTGCGCAATGTCGCGGAAGATCACCGACAGGGACCAGCCGTCGAGCACGCTATGGTGGGCATGCAGCAGCAGAACGCCGTTTTCCCGATCAAACGGCATCCAATGGACTTGGAACAGGCCGGAGCGGCTGAGATCAAACGGGGTGGCGAATACCAGCGCCGCTAGCGCTTCCCACGTGTCGATCCGCACTTGGCCGGGCTGATAGGCGTAGAAGGCCTGGGCCTCCGCCTCTATGATCTGCTCCAGCCCCTCTAGCCCCAAAGCGAACCGCGCGCGCAGGCCGGGGTGGCGCGCCAAGACCCCCGTGACAGCATCGGCCAGTGCGTCGGTATCGATTTCGCCGGACACGCGAAAGATGAACGGGGTATTATAGGCAGTACTGTCGGGGGTACGCTGGTTTAACAGCCAAAGGCGGGTTTGTTCTGCCGTGGCCGGGCCGCGCCGAGCGTCGTCCTGCCGCGCGGGGAAGGGCGGATAAAAGCTGGTGGGTGCCTTGGCCAAGCCTTCTGCCAACTGGGCGAAAGGTGCACTTAAGATCGCTCCGATGGGCAGATCCACCCCGAACTCTCGCTGGATGGCAAAGCGAAACCGCAGAGCGAGGAGGGAGTCGCCCCCGCACGCCGTAAAGCGGCTGCTTCCGGCGAGCCCGGCTTGACCGAGAAGCGCCCCGGCGAGCGCGAGCAAACGGGCGAGGGCCGAATCACCCTGTTCTGTCGGCCCCACGGCGGGGGCATCCTCCCAAGGGCTATCGAGGGTTTTCAGAAGCTGCGCCTGATCAATCTTACCATTGGGGGTTAACGGAAGAATGTCCCGTCGGTACAGCCGATGGGGGTGCATGTAGGCGGGTAGATGGGCGGCTAAATGTGCGCGCAGCAGGGCGGGCGTTGCGGTTGCATTAGTGACGAGAAAGGCGAGTAACTGATGCTGGTCGGGCGCGTCCGGCGGGCGATGGGCACATACATAGGCCTGCCGGATGGCGGGATGCGCGCAGAGGCAGGACTCTATTTCCCCTGGCTCGACGCGAAAGCCGCGAATTTTGATCTGCCGGTCAGCTCGACCGCGATAGTCGAGCGTGCCATCGGTCCGCAGGCGCACGAGATCGCCAGTACGGTAATAGCGGCCCTCACGCCCATCCGGTTCGGTCAGCGCCACAAAGCGGTGCGCGGTTTCTTCTGGGCGGTTGCGATACCCGTCGGCGACACCGGTTCCGCCAATATAAAGCTCGGCGGTATCCCCTGCCCTTGCCGCGCTCATCGTCTCGGTCAGTAGTCGCACAGGCGTATCGGGTAGCGCAGTGCCGATTGGCACCTGATCTTCCGCCCAATCGCGCGGGATGGGAAACCCGAGAGCGAACGTGGTGGTTTCGGTCGGCCCGTAGACATTGACGATCTGGCAGGGGCTGGCCGGATTGGCCTGATACCAGGCGCGGACGGCGGCAGCATTTAAGGCTTCGCCGCCGATCAACAGGCGGCGCATCTGGCGAAAGCACGGGGGGTGCTGTTCGGCAATCATGTTGAACAGCGCCACGGTTAGGAACATGATCGAAATGCGCGCAGACTCCAGCCGCGCCGCAAAGCGGGCCGGGTCGAGAATCTCGGCTTCGGGAATAACAACGCAGCACCCCCCGGCGAGCAGCGGCGCCCAAATGTCGAAGTTGAGCGCATCGAAGGCCGGATTGGAGACAAGGGCAACCCGGTCCTCTGGGGTCAGCGGGCCATAGGCCGGGGCGCGATACAACCGCTGGATTCCTGCCTCACCAACTTCGACCCCCTTCGGGGTGCCGGTCGTGCCCGAGGTATAGAATAGAAACGCGGGTGTCTTCGGCGGACGGGGTGGCCAAGCGGCGGGTAAGGCCGCGTTGTGGGCGAGTAGCGCCTCAAGCGTGCCGCAGAACCCCGGCACCAGCGCTGTTTTTACGCTGATGCCCCCACAAGCCAAAAGGGTTGCGCATCCCGCATCGCGAAGAATGAAGGCTTGCCGGTCGGGCGGGCTGGCCGCATCAAGCGGCACGAGCGTCGCCCCGGCCTTCAAGCCGCCCAGCATGGCCGCGATCAACGCGGCGGATCGGGGTAGACACAGACCAAGGGCGCTACCGGGCGCAACGTCAACCGCGATGAGCGCCGCCGCGATCTGATCGCTCCACGCATCAAGCTCGGCATAGCTAAACTGCGTTTCCCCATCCTCTATGGCGATGGCCGCAGGATGAGTAGCGGCGCGGGCGCGAAATGCCGCCACCAGCGAGAAGGGCTGTTCCGCAATCATCTTTAAGCCCCCACCAACTGCCGAGCGGGCTGGGCGGCTGCCATCCGCTGCGCCTCTCGTTCCATCAGCAGGGCAACGCGGAAGATCTCCTCATTCTCAAGCATTTCCCAATGGTCGCCCTTGACCAGCTTGGTGAGATAATCCCCTTGGGTTCGCTCTCGCCAAAAGCGCCGCTGATCCTTGAGTTCGGTCCGTGTTAGGCCGCTGCGGGCTTGAACGAAGACCAGCCGCCCCCGCAGATCGGGGAAATCATAATCGCCGACTGTCAGTCGGTTATGATTATAGACCTCGAAATATCGTTGGATCTGATCATCTTCGATGCCCGGATACATACCGTTAAATTTCACCAGTTTGGCGCGGAACTCTGGCAAATCGACCGTGGTGATGCTGCGGCGTAGGGCTTCGTCCATCGTTCCTTGAGTATCGAGCAGCACGGTACTGACGTCGCGTTTGCCACGCGCCGCCAAGCGCCGCGCCATATCGTAAGCAATGAGACCCCCGAAGGAGAGGCCGGTCAGAATCAGCGGCCCATCGAGGTGGTCCGCAATCAGGTCGAGATACGCCCCCGCCATGGCCTTCACCGACGGCAATCGTGCTTCTCCCGGATTGAGGCCGGGCGATTGAATACCGTAAACCCCAAAGCGATCTGGCAGTACTTTTGCGAGGGCGAGATAGCAGAAGGCGGTTCCGCCCGCGGGATGAATGCAAATCACTGTTGGTCCGCCTTCCCCTGCCCGCAGGTGAATCAGCGGCGTTTCCGGCGTTTGATCCGGCACACCCGCGCGCACCCAAGCGCCCAGCGCTTCGATGGTCGGATGCCGTAAAATTTCTGTGATCGGGACGCGCACGCCGAAGGCCGCTTCAATGGCATGGGCCATTTTGATGGCCGCAATTGAACTGCCCCCAAGCGCGAAGAAATTGTCGCGAATCCCAATCGCAGGGTGGAGCAAAATGCTCTTCCAAATACTGTAGAGCGTTAGTTCGATCTGATCGCGCGGGCTGGCCTGATTGACGACGACAGGCGTTGCTTCGGCCTGCGCCGCAAGTGCGCTGCGGTCGATCTTGCCGTTTGGCATCAAGGGGATTTGAGCAAGGGGTATCAGCCGATCCGGCACCATATAGACCGGCAGGCGGTCCAGCAGATACTCCCGCAGCCCATCAGGGTTTGCCGATCCAGTATAGAACAGGCTGAGGCGTGTTTCGCCGGAAGCAACCAAAGCGATCGCCGTTTCGACCGCCGGATGCCCTGCGGCATTAGCTTCGATGTCCCCGAGTTCGATGCGGAACCCGCGCAATTTGACTTGATGATCCCGCCGGCCCAGGAACTCAATCTGCCCATCGGTGCGGAAACGGCCTAGATCACCGCTGCGATACACCAGAGCTCCTGGGGCGTTCGGGTCAGCGTAGAAGTGCGTTGCGGTAAGGTCGGGCCGCCCAAAATAACCAAGGCCCACCCCAGGCCCGGCGATATGGATTTCTCCGGTAACCCCCAGTGGAACGGGCTGCCCGTCGCCGTTCAAAAGGCGAATGCACATTCCGTCGATGGGCCGCCCGATGGGGATGGGGTCATCAAGAGTTCCGTCGGTGGGGGCGGTCCAGGCGATACAATCCACGCTTGTTTCCGTGGGACCATAAACATTATGTACCGTCGCTTGCGGCAGAACAGCCCGGCACTGGGCGAGGAGGGCAGGCGTTAAAATCCCGCCGCCGCAGAAGATATGTCTTAGGCTCGTGCAGCCTTCTGCCGTCGGTGTCTCCAAGAAGGCTTGCAGCAGCGTTGGAACGAACTGGATTAATGTGATGTTCTGCCGCTGCACGGTTTCAACAAGGGCCGCCGGGTCGAAGTGCGCATCGGGCGCGGCAAGCACCAAGCTTGCCCCCGCCGTGAGCGGCCAGAAAAACTCCCAAATCGCCGCGTCAAACCCGCTCGGGGTTTTTTGGAGCAAGCGGTCATTGGCGGTGAGGGGAAAGGCCCGGTTGCTCCAGGCCATCAGATTGGCCAGCCCGCGATGGGGCAGCAGCGCCCCTTTCGGGGTGCCGGTTGAACCAGACGTGTAGAGTAGATAGGCGGCATCATCCGGCCCGGCACTCTCCGGCAATGGGGTAGGGGGTAAATCGGCCCAGACGGTTCCATCGGTCAAATCGAGCGTTGGACCGGTTGCCGTCTGACCCGGACCGAGCAGGGTTAGCTCCGCCCGGCAGTCGGCCTTGATCTGCGCGCGGCGACCGGCGGGATAGCTTGGATCAAGGGGCACGAACGCGGCACCTGCCTTCAGCACCGCCAACAGGGCGAGGATTTGTTCGACGGAGCGCTCCGCCTGAACAATAACACGCGCGCCCCGGCCAAGGCCTAAGCGCTGAAGGTGCCGTGCCAATTGGTTGGCCCGCGCGTCCAGGGTGCGGTAGGTCCAGCGTCCGCTATCGGCAATAACCGCATCGGCCTCGGGCGAGGCCAGCGCTTGCCGCTCGATCACCCGATGGATGGGCGACAGATCCAATAGCGGGGCGCTGCGGCCGCCAAACTCCTGCAAGCGTGTCACCTCGGCGGGGGTCAGAAGCGTCACCCCCCGAACCGCAGCGGAGGGTTCGGCCGCCATTCCAATCAGCACTTGGCCAATATGACCGATCAAGGCCCGCATTTGGGGTTCGCTGAAGAGATCGAGAGCATATTCGACCCCGAGCCGCAGCCCTTCTGGGGCTTCGAACACTTCTACGGTCAGATCGAGCTTCGCCGTTGCGCTGCTGGTCTCAATGGCTTCGATCATAAGGCCAGGGAGGGTAAGCCCGCCGCCGGGCGTATTCTGATAAATCATCATCACTTGGAACAGCGGCGCATAGCTGGCGTCGCGGGGCGGGTTGACCGCCTCGACCACCGCTTCGAACGGCAAATCCTGATGCTCCATCGCTGCCAAAAGCTGGGCTTGAACCCGGTGTATCAGGGCAAGGCCCGCCTGATCGGGATCAATGGGCGTGCGAATCGCAATGGTATTGATGAAATGGCCGATCAGCCCCTCCAACTCCTGCCGAGGCCGGTTAGCGAAAGGGGTGCCAATGCAGAAATCCTGCTGGCCGCTATACCGCCATAGTACGATTGCAAAGGCTGCCATTAGAACAGGAAACGCAGTCACGCCCGCGCGTCGGCTCAGGGCGTTAAGCGCGGTTTGGGACGCTTCTGGCAGCAGGGCAGCGACATGGCCGCCGCGATGGCTTTGGAGCGGTGGACGCGGTGCGGCGGTTGGGAGCGCGAGGAGCGGCGGTAGGCCCGCGAGCGCATCCCGCCAATAGGCGCGCTGGCGGTCCAATTCTGCGCCGTTGCGGGTTTTCTGCTGCCAGCGAATGTAATCGGCGTAGCCCATCGGTAGGGGGGGCAGAGGGTCGGCCTCGCCCGCCGCAAAGGCGACGTAGAGGGGGCTCAACTCCCGGAAAAACACCCCAATCGACCAGCCATCGGCAATGATATGATGAAGGGTAACCAGCCAAAGATGTTCGGTGGGTTGAAGCCGCAGCAGGCGTGCCCGAAGTAACGGGCCTCGGGCTAGATCAAAGGGCGTGCGGGCTTCTTCTTCCACTGCCGCCCGCGCGACTGCCACCCGTTCAGCCTCGGGCCATCCCGAAAGGTCGGTTATTGGCAGGAGGTCGCCCCAGTCCGCATCCTCCTGGTAGAGCGGCTCGCCGCCGCGCAGAGGAAAGCGCGCATTTAGAACGCGATGCCGGGCGATCAGCGTGGCCAAGCTTTGCCGCAGTGCCGGGATATCCAGCGTCCCGGTCAAGCGTAGAGCGATTGGATTATTATAGAATGGATTGCCCGGTGCGCTCTGGTCCAGCACCCAAAGTTGCCGCTGTGCGTAGGACGGTGGTAGGGCGGCTTCGGCGGCTAACAGCGCGATGAGTGCCGCCTTATGGTCGCGCATCGCCGCCACAAGATCGGGGGTGAGCACGCCGCGCGGCGCTTTGCATTTCAGCGTGTCGCCCTCGACCGAAAGGCTGACGGAAAGGTTACGAAGCTGCTGGAGAAGCTGGTCAGCGGTCATAGTTCAATCTCCTCCAAGTCGGCGTCGGCGCTTGGAGATGTAAGGGGGGTAGGCGGGGGCGCGTCGGTGCGCAGCCCGCCGACCATGGCGTAAATCGGCTGATGGGTCGGCCCGAGATCGAACAAAGCGCCCAGTGCGTCGGGGGCGACGGAGCCCATGCCGCACAGTCCGATCCCTAGATCGGCGGCGACCATGGTGAGAAGCTGGGTCATTGACCCCGCCTCGATATGGCAAAAATCCAGTGTTTTCTCACCGTAGAGCGGCTCAATCGCAGCGCGTTCGGCGATGAAGAACAGCGCAAAGCCGCTTTCCTCGAAAACCGGCCGGTTGACGAAGAAATCATAGGCATTGGCGGGCAGGTACTTGTCCCGACTGGTGGGAATCAGCCGATGGCGGGCCGGATCGTAATAATAAGCCCCACCCGGCAAACCAGCGACCCGGTCGGGTTTGGCGTAAAGATAGGTCTGGACCGGATAAAGCCCCCCGGCAGAGGCGTAATGATGCTTGGGGGCATCGGCGACGGGATTGCGGGCAAGGCAGCCGAGCAGGCGCGCCAAAGCGTCGTGCGGAATCGGCGTTGGCTTGAAGGCCCGGACCGAGCGGTAGGCGACATAGCGGTCGAGCGGCGGCGGCGGCAGGTCCACGGTCTCGGCCCCCCCGTCGAACCGGCGCAGGCCCAGCGCTTTGTCTTTGAACGCCGCGCGGTCGGCCGGATCGTCGAGCAGGGCGAGCGCCTCGGTGGCGGTGCGAGCTGGCGGTGGCGGGGGATTGGCCTCCCGGAACAACCGCAGCAATTCCAGCACCGTGGGTTTCGCCATCAGGGCCGCGAGCGGTGGGCGGAACCCGGTTTGGGTCGCGAGCGCGTTGACGATGCGCACAATGTCGATCGATGTTGCGCCGAGGGTCAGCAGATTATCCGTAGGGGCCACCGATACCAGCTTCAGCACCCCGGCGATCAGGGCGAGAATACCGGTTTCCACTGGGGTCAAGGGGCGAGACTCGGCCTCCGCTGCGGTGGCCTTGGGAGAGGGGAGCTGCTTCCGGTCGATTTTTCCATTCGGGGAAAGCGGCAGAGTGTCCAGAACGGTGAGGCTACTCGGCACCATATAGGCAGGCAGGCTCTGGCGCAGATGGGCCAGCAGCGCGTCCATCTCGACGGGGCGATGCAGAACGACATAGGCGGCGAGGCGTTTTTCCGCCTGTGCCTCCCCCCAAATCCGCGCAACGGCGGCTTTGACGGCGGGGTGCCGCTCCAGGGTCGATTCGATTTCGCCCAATTCGATACGATAGCCCTGGACTTTAACCTGCGTGTCGATCCGCCCCAGGAACTCGATCACACCATCGGGCCGCCGCAGCCCCAGATCGCCGGTGCGGTAGAGCCGTTCCCCGGTGTGCGGATGGGGGAAGAAGCGGGCGGCCGATTGGGCATCGTCCCGCCAATAGCCGCGCGCTAGCCCAGCCCCCGCGATGAATAATTCCCCCGGCACCCAGTCGGGACGCTGATGCAGGCAGTCGTCCAGCACGTAGAAGCGCTGATGGGTCAGTGCCCGGCCATAGGGGATGGATCGCCACGCAGGATCGACCTGATCGATGGGATAAAGGATCGACCAAATCGACGCTTCGGTCGCGCCGCCTAAGCTGTAAAGCGCGGCGTGGGGCGCAAGCGCACGCAGACGGTCTGGCAGGGTCACGGGAATCCAGTCGCCCGACATCATCACGACCCGCAGGCCGCGCAGGGCCAGGGTGCCGACGCCTTCGGCATATTCGGCGAGCAGCGACGCAAGGGCAGGGGCGGAATTCCACACCGTTACCTGCTGCAGATCTACAAGCTCCAACCAGCGCGCCGGATCGCGGGCGCTCGCCGGCGACAGTGGGACAATTGCCCCCCCGGCGGCGAGGGTTCCGAAAATATCAAAAACGGATAGATCGAAACTAATAGCCGAGACCGCTAAAACCCGGTCAGCCGCTGTGATGCTGAAGCGGGCGTTGATATCGAGCAGCGTCGAAACGGCGCCTGCGTGATCGATCATTACGCCTTTCGGGACACCGGTCGAGCCCGACGTAAAGATAACATAGGCAAGATCGGTTTCCCGATGGGTGAACGGGACCAATACGACCGATCCATCAGGATTGAGCCGATCCACCGCGATACAGCTAAGTGTGGGATCAGAAATCTTATCGCGCGCTGATGACCAGGATTGATGCAGGACGATCCGGCAATCGGTCTGGGAGAGGATGTAGCGCAACCGTTCTTCGGGCAGGTCGGTGTCAAGCGGCAGATAGGCGGCGCCCGAATAGAGAATGCCCAAGGCGGCAAGGGTTTGTTCCCACCCCGGCTGCATCAGAATCGCAACCAGGGTTCCCGGCTGTGCTCCGGCCTGCTGAAGCAACGCCCCGAGGTGCCGCGCGCGGTTTTGCAAGCCGCCATAAGTGATTGCCCCGGTTTCTAGCAGGATTGCTGGCGCCTCGGGCATGCGATCGGCATTCCGGTCGAACAGGCGATGCAGGAGGTCGCGATCCGGTTCGGTTGGCGGCGGCAGCGGCGGCAGGGTTGCGAGGCTCGGCAGAAGACCAACAGCGGTTTTCTCCCAGGCTTCCGGCGCGGCGAGTTGATCCAGAAGGCGGCAGTAGGCCGCAAACATCGCCTCGGTCAACCCATCGGGGAACAGGGCATCGATGGAGTCCCAGTTGAACTCCAAGACCCCATTGATTTCGAGAATCGTATGATCGATCCAAACCTGCGGGGTTTGCGTGATGGTATGGACTGGTTCGGCCCCCAGGGCGTCGGTCAGGCTTATGTCAGCCCCGCCCGGCCCCATCTCGATCAAGGTGCTGTTGAAGACGATGGGCAGGGCCGTTTGCTGCTCGCCACGAACGCGGGCGAGTTCGCGCACCACCCGCACGCCGCTCACCGCAGCATGATCCATATCCCGCCAAAGTTGGGCCTGGAGGGCGCGAGCATTGCTGTGGAAACTCTGATCGCTGCGGTAATCGACCTCTAGCAGCACGATGGATGTGAAATCCCCCATGATTCCACTGACGTCAGGATGCAGTGGCAGGCGGTTGAACAGAGGCAATGTGAGTGTAAAACGCGGCGAGCGGCTCCACAGCGCTAGCACTTGCGCATAAGCAGTCAGAAGCAGGACCGAGGCCGTGACCCCCTGGCGCTTCGCTTGATCCTTCAAGGCCGACCACGTGGCAGCGGGAATCTGCCTGTCACGGCGGGTGAACGTCGGCGCCGTAATGGCTTCCGGTGCGCGGGCGAGTGGCAGATCGGGCGCAGGCGGCAGATGGGCCAGCCGGTCCTGCCAATAGCGCAGCGCCCGCCGATAGGCCGCCCCGTCGCGCAGCCCTCGCTCGGCCAGAACATAATCCCGGAAGGTCAGGCCAAGCGGCGGCAGCGGCTTATCGGGCTGCGTGTAGAAATGAACAAGCTCATGCGCCAGGATTTGCGTGCTGGCGGCATCGACGATCAGTGCATCAAGGCTGATGTGAAGATGTGCGTAACCCGATGGCAGTAACGAGACGCGGAACTCGAACAAAGGCCAGCGAGCCGCATCGAGCATTTGATGGGACATGCGGGCGCGTGTTTCCCGCAGCGCCATTTCGGCAGCCGCGCTATCGAGGGCACGGAAATCATCGACCGGCAGACGATAGGGCGGCAGGGTGGCGAGAACTTGCTGAGTGCCGTCGCTGCGGAAGATGGTTTTCAGACCATCGTGGCGCTCAATCAGCCGTTGGAGCGCAGTTTCAAAACGCGCTGGGTTAAAGTTCGTGAGGCGGATTTCGTCGTAGGCGTGGGCGCTGACGCCGCCGAGCGCCAACCCATCGGCCCGGCCCACCCAATAGGCTTCTTGGATATCCGTAAGAGGGAAGGGGGCAAAACGATCCGCCGGGGCGGGCGTGATGACTGGCAAGGCCGCCGCCTCGTCGGCTCTGGCGCTTGCCGTCGCAAGCTTGGTAGCCAATTGCGCAACAGTCGGGTTTTCGAAGAGTGCCGACAGCGACAAATGGGTTTTCAGTGTTTGATTGATGGCGTGGATCAAACGGGTCGCCAGTAGCGAATGGCCGCCGAGATCAAAGAAATTATCATCCCGCCCAACGCGCGGATGTTTTAGGATTGTTGCCCAGATGGGCGCTAGCGCCTGTTCCTCCGGCGTCTCGGGCGCGCGGAAGGTTCCGGCCGTCGGGGCTTGCGGCGCGGGTAGGGCGCGGCGGTCGAGCTTGCCGTTGGGGGTGAGCGGAAGTTGGGACAGGGCGACCCAGTGGCTCGGTAGCATATACTCGGGAAGCTGGGCGGCGAGTGCCGGGCGTAAAGGCGCGGGATCGGTCGGGCCGACGAGATAGGCCACAAGCTGGCGGACCCCGTCTCCAGCATCGCGCAGCATTACGGCGGCATCCGCTACACCGGGCAGAGCCCGCAGTGCCACTTCGATCTCGCCGGTCTCAATGCGGAACCCACGCCATTTGACCTGCTGATCGCTCCGGCCCAGGAACTCGATTGTGCCGTCGGCACGATAGCGGCCCAGATCGCCGGATCGATACACTTGCCCCGGGCCGAACGGATTGACGATGAAGCGCTCTGCCGTTAGGGCGGGTTGGCCGTAGTAGCCGAGAGCAACCCCTGCGCCGCCAATATAAATTTCCCCAACCGCGCCAACCGGTACGGGGGTTAGGGTTTCGGTCAGCAGATAGGCCTGTGCGAAATCAACGGGCCGGCCAATCGGCGGATGAACCGGCCAAGCATCCGCCTCGGCCAGATCCAGCCGGTGCTGGGTCGCCACGTGGGTTTCGGTCGGGCCGTATTGATTATAGAAGTAACGCCCGCCAAGGGCCCGCAGAAAGGTGCGCACCGCGCCCGAAACCTGAACGGCTTCCCCAGCGGTGATCACTTCGCAGGCTACGCCGGATGCGGCGGCAGTCTCAAACCCCAGTGCCGCCATTTGGCTCAGAACTGCGAAGGGCAGAAAGGCTCGTTCGATTCTCTCCGCGATGATGAACGGCCCTAGGGCCGCCAAGTCGCGTCGCGTCTCGTTTGGGAGCAGCACGAGGGTTGCGCCCGTACAAAGGGTCGTAAAGATTTCCTGGAAAGCGACATCGAAGTTTAGTGAGGCGAACTGGAGCACGCGCCGGGGTGTAGGCGTCGTCTGGGCCGCTTGCCAATCAACAAGATGGCTCAGGAGGCGATGGCTTTGCGCAACGCCCTTCGGAATGCCGGTTGATCCCGAGGTGTAGAGCAGATACGCCATCCCTTCTGGCGCAATGTTAACAGCGGGTGCGCTCTCCGGGATCGCTGCGGGGGGGAGCGCGTCAAGGCAGAGCCGGGGTACAGCGGGCGGCAGCCGCTCGGCAAGCGCGGTTTCGGTTACGATCAGCGGGGGCTGGGCCTCGCCAACCATCACCGCCAGCCGGGCGGCGGGATAGTCGGGATCAAGCGGCAGGCAGGCTACGCCTGCTTTGAGAACCGCCAGAACCGCAACGACCATCGAAAACCCGCGTGGTAGGCACAGGCCAATCGGCGCGCCAGGGGGCAGATTGGCAGCAATCAGGCGGTGGGCCAGCCTATTGGCCTCGGCCTCCAAGCGCCCGTAGGACATATCTTCGCCGAGAAAGCGCAACGCTGGGGCCGCCGGGGTTGCCGCCGCGCGGGCTGTGAGGCGCGTTGTAATGGGCACAAAGGGACGTTCTAAGGTCGGTGGGTTCCAGCCCGTTAGAATCTGACTACGATCGCGCGTGTCCACAAGATCGAGCGCGGCTAAAGAGGTTTCGGGATTTTCGGCGAGGCAGCGAAGGGCCCGCTGAAAATAGCGCTCGAACCGCTGTGCAGTGGCCGCTTCGAAAAGGGCCGTTGCGAACTCCAGCCCGCCGACCAACCGCCCGCCTTCCTCGCGCAGCGTCAGTAGCACGTCGAACTTGGCACTATGATGGGGGAGCGCCAGAGGGGTAACCGTCAACCCTGGCAAGGGTAAGCTCGCGCTGCCCTCGTCTTCCCAGGTCAGCATCGTTTGGAAAATCGGCGTATGGCTCAAGCTGCGCGGCGGGTTCACCTGCTCCACGATTGTATCGAAGGGCAGGGCTTGATGGTTCTGGGCGGCAAGAACCGTGGCGCGGGTTTGGCGCAGCAGGTCGAGCAGGGTTTTCGCGTCGGCACTATCGAAGCGTAGCGGGAGGGTATTGACGAAAAAGCCGATGACCCCCTCAAGTTCGACCTGAGAGCGGTTGGCGGTTGGCGCACCAATCACCAGGGTTTCTTGACCGGACAATCGCGCAAGAACCGCTGCCCAAGCCGTCAAGAGGGTCATGAATAGGCTGGTTTCGGTGCGATGGGCGAGCGTCTTCAGGGCGGTGAGCGTTTCGGCCGGAACCTCGAACCGGATCAATCCCCCTTTAAAATCCTGCTTTACGGGGCGCGGGGCGTCGGTCGGAAGGGTCAGCAGCGGCGGCACATCGGCCAAACGGACGCGCCAGTAGGCGGCGTCGTCCGCCAGCGTCTCGGGCGTAAGATAGGTCTGTTGCCAGATCGTGACATCGGCGGGCTGAAGCGCCAGCGGCGGCAAGGGATCAGTTTGCCCGCTGGCAAAGGCCCGGTAAAGGTCGGCCAGTTCGCGGGCAAAAACACCCATCGACCAGCCGTCCGAAATGGCATGATGCAGGGTCAGCAGCAGCCAGTGGGCTTCGGCCCCCCGCGTCAACAGGAGCCCCCGTGCTAGCGGGGCGCTGGTTAGATCGAAGGGCCGGGCTGCGTCGGCGGCAAGCCGGTCTTGGCAGGCGGCCTCAGTCAATCCCTCGGCGGCGTCGCAGATCAGCGGGAAACCCAGGCCCGGCGGCAGGATATCTTGATAGGGTACCCCATCGATTTCGATGAACCGGGTCCGCAACGCCTCGTGGCGATCAGCAATCCGGTCGAGCGCGCGCGCGAGGGCCGGGCGGTTCAGCGGCCCCTCAATCGCAAGGGCTAGCGGCATGTTGTAGGCGGCCTTCCCGCCATCGAGCCGGGCGAGAAACCACAGCCGGGCTTGCGCCGCCGAGAGAGGAATCGGCCTATCGCGCGGGGCGGGCTGAATTGGCGGCAAGGCGGGGCGATGCGCGGCGGCAATGCGTTCGGCCAACACAGAGAGCCTGGGCGCTTCAAAAATAGCCGCTGGCGACAGGCTGATACTGAACTGCTGGCCGATTTCTGCTGCAAGCCGCACAGCGAGAAGGGAGTGACCGCCACTTTCGAAAAAATGATCTTGCCGCCCGATGGGGGTGCGGTTGAGCAGCTTTGCCCATAACGCGGCCAAATCGGTTTCGATCGGGCCTTCCGGGGGCACGAAGGGCGTGCCCTGCCGCGGCAGTATCGCCGGGGCGGGCAAGGCAGACCGGTCGATCTTACCATTGGGGGTGAGCGGGAAGCGGTCTACTAGCACGAAGCCCGCCGGGACCATCGCCTCCGGCAATTGCGCCGTTAAAGCCGCCGCCAGGGGGGCCGGATCAAAGGTCGGATCGGACGCCCGGAGATAGGCGATAAGCTGAAGCGCATCCGCCGCGCCGTGGGCGACGACGAGGCTTTCGGCAATACCGGGGTAGCCGTTCAGTGCCGCCTCGATCTCCCCGAGTTCAATGCGCTGCCCGCGAATCTTGACTTGCAAGTCGGCCCGGCCCAGGAACTCCAGCCCCGCTGGGGTGGCGCGCGCCAAATCTCCCGACCGGTAGAAGCGGCCTTGGGGCAGGGTTACGAAGCGCGCCGCCGTTAAATCCTCCCGCCGCCAGTAACCGCGCGCCACCCCGGCCCCCCCAAGATAAAGCTCCCCGGCAACGCCCACGGGAACCGGTTGTCCGGCGCGATCAAGAATAACCGCGCGCGTATTGGGAAGAGGTGCCCCGATGGGCAGGGTCGCGAGGGGTCCGAGATCCGTAGGGAGCGTGAAGCCGCAGCTATCAATCGTCGCTTCCGTTACACCATAGGCATGGACGATGCGCACCTTTGGCCCGGTCAGGGCGCGCAGGCGGCGGGCGCTGGCGAGCGACCAGCGATCTGACCCACAGAAAACTGTATCGAGAAAGCTTAAATCGCCGCCGTGCCGCTCCAGGTGCAGCATCACCATATCAAGCAGGGCCGGAACGAAATCGGCATAGGCCACGGCTTCGCGGCGCATCAGCGCATAGAGGGCAGCCGGATCAAGCAGTTGGTCACGGTCGCAGAGAATGAGACTGCCGCCGCTGGTAAGTGCGCGCACCCAGTCGGCGGTAAACACGTCGAAGGCAAATCCTGCCATCTGGAGCCAGGGTTTTGCGGCAAACCCGTCGCGCTGCGACCACGCTGCGCTAATCGCGAGAAGCTGGCCATGTTCGACCATCACCCCCTTTGGCGTGCCAGTCGAGCCGGAGGTGTAGAGCAGATAGGCGAGATTTTGGCGGTTCAGACCGCGCGCCACCCCATCGGGGTTATGCTCTGGCTCTGGCCCGTCTTCGACGGTTAAACGGGGAAGAGCGGTTTCGCCAAGGAGCGCAAGACTCTCTGGCGTCCCGATCAGGCAGGTCGGCGCACTGTCGGTGAGAAGGTAGCGCAACCGCGCGGGCGGGTAGGCAGGATCGAGCGGGACGAAAGCACCACCTGCTTTCAAAACCGCCAGAACGGCGGCGATCCGGAACGGCCCTGGCGGAAGGCAAAGCCCGACCCGCGCCTCGTCCTCCACGCCTGCGGCGATCAGCCGATGGGCAAGCCGATTGGCGGTACGGTTCAGCGTCGCATAGGTCCAGCGTTCATCGCACCATACCAGCGCTGGGGCGTCGGGTGTCTTGGCGGCCTGCTGCTCAAAAAGCTGATGAACGCCCCAAATCCCTTCGGGCAAAGGGGTAACCTGGCCCTCTCCCTCAGTCCAAGCGCGTGCAGCATCTGCCGTACTGAGGAGTGGGATTGCCCCCACACGCGCCTCGGGCTGGTCAATCAGGGCGCGCAGGCATTGGACAAAGGCCGCCTGAAAGCGCTGGATCGTGGCCGGATCGAAGAGGGCGGTCGCATATTCAAGCCCACCCGCAATCGTGCCGGTTGCCGTTTCAGCGAGTTCGAGGGTCAGATCATATTTGGCCACGGTCATCGGTGGCGGTAAAATCTCCGCTGTCAGCCCGGCGAGGCTTATGGCGGGCCGCTCGATGCTCTGCCAAGAAATCATCGTTTGAAACAGGGGGGGATAGGCCAAGCTGCGGGGGGGATTGATCCGTTCGATGACCTGTTCGAACGGCACCTCCTGATGGTCTTGCGCGTCGAGCAACACGTCGCGCGTTTGTTGTAAAACCTCCGTTAAGGTTGCTGTTTCGCTGATGGGAAGGCGCAAGGCGAGGGTATTGGCAAAGAGCCCGATCAGCCCCTCGACCTCTCGGCGGGTGCGGTTTGCCACGGGCATGCCAACGACAGGCCGGTCTTGGCCGGAAAACCGGTGCAGGACCAGTCCCCATGCGGTCAGAAGGATTGAAAAGACCGTTCCACCAATGCGGCGACTAAGGGCCTTCAGGTCGGCGCAAAGGGCAGCGTCTAGGCTGAAGGGTTCCCAGGCCCCGGCAAAATTTTGCGTTGCCGGGCGGGGGCGGTCGGTTGCGAGATCGAGCTTGGCTGGGGCCTCTTTCAGCAGATTCTCCCAAAAGGCCATCTGCCGCTGAAAACGTGGTTCTTGCCGTTGATTGCGCTGCCACGCGGCAAAATCGGCGTAGCCAATCGGCAGGGCGGGCAAATCGGGTGCGACACCAGCAATCAGAGCCCCATAGGCCGTCCCCAGTTCCCGCACGAGAATAGCGGTCGACCAGCCATCGGTGGCGATGTGATGAAGGGTCAGGACCAAATGATGATCCTCAGGGCCAGTTCTAAAGAGCCGTGCCCGCAGCATCGGCCCTGCGGCAATATCGAAAGGTCTATCGACTTCGGCCCGCAGGGCGGCGGTTAGCTCCGTCCCGTCGGGTAGGTCGGTGATGGGTAGCGGAACCGGGTGGCCTGGCGGGGAAAGGCGTAAAATCGGTTGCCCGCTCTCCGAGGCGAACCGTGCCCGCAGCGGCTCGTGCCGGTCCACAATCATGCTAAGCGCGTGGGCGAGCATTGCCGGGTCGAGCCGCCCCGCCAGTTTAACAATCAGTGGCAGATGATAGGCGTCCCCACCCCCGTCTAACTGCGCCAAAAACCAAAGCCGCTCCTGGGCAAACGACAGGGGCACCTCCTCGCCCACGCGCGGAAGCGGGCGCAAGCCCGTTCCTTTCTGGCGGGCCAGAAAATCGGCAGGGGTCATCTGAGCGGTGGTTTTGGGGGGGAGCGACATGCGAATCCTCGAAAAACTTAGACCGCGCCTGAAAAATCAGCGCTAGCAAACAGGAAGGCGGTGAGGTCGCCCACCGTTGGATGGTCGAACAAATCCCGTAGCCTGAGATCGACGCCGAGCAAGTCGCGTAGGCGCGTGAGAATGCGGGTTGCCAGCAGGGAGTGACCGCCGAGGTCGAAGAAAGAATCGGTCAACCCAACCGCTTCCACGCTTAAGACTTCAGCCCAAATTGCTGCGATAGCCTGCTCGATGGGGGTCTCCGGCGGCACGTAGGTTGCGCGCGGTATCATTAGTTCCGCGTCGGGCATGGGGAGCGCTGCCCGATCGATTTTGCCGTTCGGGGTGAGCGGGAGCGCCGGAAGGTGCTGAATCAGGTTTGGCCGCATGTAGGGCGGCAGCGTTTCTGCGAGAAAGCTTTGGATCGCTTGAACGGACACCGGTTCCGGGGCGGCAAGGGTTGCAACCAGGCGCGGTTCCCCCGAGGGATCGGGCAGCAGGCGAACGGCGGCGCCGCGTACTCCCGGAAACGCCGCGAGACGCGCTTCGATTTCTCCTAGCTCTAGCCGGAACCCTCGCAGTTTCACCTGAAGATCTTGGCGCCCAAGAAACTCCCAAGCCCCTTCTGGGCGTATCCGGCCAAGGTCGCCGGTCAGGTACAGGCGTTCTGTTGGGAACAGAGGATCCGGGCGAAATCGCTCCTTTGTCAGGTCGGGGCGATTGAGGTAGCCGCGCGCGACCCCGAGACCGCCGATGGCAATTTCACCCACGGCCCCTGGCGGAACCGGGTTTCCGGCCGGATCGAGCAGATAGGCGCGCGTCCCCGTGATGGGCAGGCCAATCGGTACCGGCGCTTCTTCAGCCTCGCAGCGATAGCAGAATGACCAGATGGTCGTTTCGGTCGGCCCATATAGATTGAAGAGCTGCGCGCGGGGCAAACGTGTGCGCGCAAGGCCAATCAGGGCCGGCGGCATCGCTTCGCCCCCGCAGAGCAGGGCCCGAAGGCTTTGGCAGGCCTGCACATCTGGCGCTTCCAGTAAGAGCCGCAGCGCCGTGGGCACCATTTGAGCGACAGTGACGTGCTGGCTTTGGATCAGACTCGGAAGAATGCCAGGGGCACTATAGTCGGGTGGGGCGACGATCACGGTGGCGCCAACCAGCAGGGGTGCCATAATCTCCAAAACCGAAATATCGAAGCTTGTCGAGGTAACGGCTAGGCACCGATCACTAGGGTGAATTTCGAAGTGCTGGATGGCCCAATCGAGTAAGGCAAGCACGCCGCGTTGCGGAACCATCACCCCTTTAGGCAGCCCGGTAGAGCCGGACGTATAAATGACATAGGCCAAGTTTTCGGGCGCCGAGGGGCGGGCGGGCAGCGGTGCGCTGGGCTGCCCCTCGGCTTCGGGGTCGTCAAGCCAGAGGATCGGTAACGGTACCCCGGCTTCGCGTATCGCTGCCGTCACCACGGCTGCCGCCGGTCGATGGCTCAGGACGACCACGGGGGCCGAATCGCGGAGACAATGGGCGAGCCGGGCGGCGGGATACTCGGGGTCAAGCGGCACATATGCACCGCCCGCCTTCCAGACGGCAAGGATTGCGACGATCATGTCGCCCCCGCGCTGAAAGCTGAGGGCAACCCGTTGATCGGGGCCAACACCGAGGCCGATCAGGCGCTGGGCCAGCCGGTCGGCTTTGGCGTGCAAGGCCATGTAGGTCAAACTGCCGTCCGGCGCCACAACGGCTTGCCGCGCGGCCATCGTTCGCGATACTGCGGTTAAGCGGTCGGCAAGCGTATCACCGGACTCGGTTGCAAGGGGTTCCCGACGCAACGCCCCCCACAGATTGGAGGGGAAGCAGTCGAGCGAAGCGATGGGCCGCTCCGGCTCGGCCAAGAGTGCGCTGCTAAGGGCATTGAGCGCCGCCACGGCCATATCGGCGAAAAGCCCCGGCGCGATCGGGGCGCGGAGATGGGTGGTAAGGCGCATATCGTCGCCGAAATCATCGACGGCCAGCATCAGCGGATAATGCGACCGCTCCTCCCCACCAAGGTCGGTTAGGCCCGGCAGGGCGAGTACCGTGTCGTCGGCCATGCGGCGGGCGTGCCGATAGTTCAGCAGCGCTGCATAGAGTGGTGCCGGCGATGGAATACCGCTCATCTGCTGCGCAATGACCGGCGCAGTATGTTCAACCCGCAAGAGGGCCGAGAGGCGCCGATGGGCCTCCGCCGCCGCGTCAGCGCAGGTGCCTGTCCGCGTCTCTAGGCGTAACGGCAGCGTGTTGATGAACGGCCCGAGGCTATAATCACTCCCCACTTCGCCGCCCAACCGTCCAAAAAGGACCGTTCCAAAGACCGTCGGTGCTGTCGGGCCACAGCACCGGGCGAGTGCGCTGGCAAAGGCGCAATGGACGAGGCTTGCAACGGTAAGCCGATGGGCCTGTGCAGCAGCCCGCAGGCGGGCGGTCGCCGAGCCTCCCAGCCAACGCCGATCCACCTGCACGCGACTGCCATCGCCATGATGATCGTGTAAGCCGAAGGGGGCGGCGGTTTCGGTGACATCTGCCAGCAAGGTCTTGAAAAAGGCCCGGGCTTCGGGTGTATCGGCGTTTCGACCCGCGCGGAAAACGAAATTGCGGAAAGGGATCGGCGGCGGTAGCACCGCAGATTGCCCGGATGCCAGCGCCGCGATCTCGGCCTTGAGTTGTTTTAGCGACGTATTATCGTCTATCGCATGGTGGAAAGTTTTCAGAACCAGCCAGCGGTCCCCTCCTTCCGAGGCGCAGAATAGCCTTACGAGCGGCGGACGGCGTAAATCGAACTGCAGACTTGGCGGGTTCACCGCTGCAATCAGCGCGGCAACGGGGTCATCGCTTGGGGGTAAGGCGACATCCGTAATCGGTAAGTCAGCGGTGCGGTAAACGATTTGAACGGGCTGGCTTATGCCTTCCCAGTATAGGCCGGTGCGCAGAATATCGTGGCGGGCAATCGCGGCTTGGAACCCCTGGCAATAGGCATCCAGTGCCGCCCGACTGTCGAACCGCATCACCGTCCACAGTAAATACGGGTCGCTGCCGGGGGTCAGCAGATGATGGTAGAGAATACCTTCCTGAAATGGGGTAAGTGGGTAGATATCCTGAATAGCAGAGAGCCCCCCGAGCGTTTGACCTACAATCCGATCCAAGTCGGCCTGTGGCAGCGTCACGAGCGGTAAAATCTCCGGCGTCAGGCGTGCGGTGTCGGGGGTCAGAAGGTTTGGCGGTACCGTCTCGACGGGATGAACCGTCTCAAGAAGTGTTGCTAATCGGGCAGGCGTCGCATGACTAAAAAGCCGCCGCACGTCCAACTGTAAACCGGCCTGACGCAGTTTTGCGGCTACCCGCATGGCTAGGAGAGAATGCCCCCCGAGGGCGAAGAAATCATCATGCCGCCCAATGGGCGCGCGCCCGAGAACCTCGGCCCAAATAGCCGTAATCTGGCGCTCGATCTCGGTCGCAGGCGGGGCGTAGGCTGTATCTGACGTGGTCAGTTCCGGGGCAGGCAAGGCATGTCGGTCTAGTTTGCCGTTAGCCGTCAGCGGAAAGATTGCTAGGGTCACAAAGGCCGCCGGGATCATATAATCCGGCAGGCTTTCAGCCAGTGCGGCCCGCAGATCAGCGGACGCGAGCGGGGCGGGTGACTTGCAATAGGCCACGAGTTGCGCGTCGCCATAGGGATCAGGGCGCGCTATGACCAGCGCATCGTGAACGCCGGGATACTGCTTAAGCCTCGCCTCGATTTCGCCAAGTTCGATGCGGAAGCCGCGAATTTTGACCTGAAAATCGTTCCGTCCCAGATAGTCAATTGACCCGTCGGGGTTCCGGCGGGCCAGATCGCCCGACCGGTAGAGTCGATCCCCTGGAACAAAGGGGCTGGGTAGAAAGCGTTCGGCGGTCAACTGGGATCGGTTCAGATAGCCGCGGGCCACCCCAGCACCGCCGATATAGAGTTCGCCCGGCGCGCCAATTGGGGCGGGGTGCCCGGCCTGATCGAGTACGTAAAGCCGTAGATCGGGAATTTTATTTCCGATGGGACTGCCGTTTATCGGCGGGCTCTGGCAATCTTCCGGCACAAGAGGCCGGTAGGTGACATGCACCGTTGTCTCGGTGATCCCGTACATATTGACGAGTTGAACGGCCTGATTGCGGGCGTCGGCATACCAAGGCTGGAGGCGGGTTACGTCGAGCGCTTCGCCACCAAAAATGACCGTTCGTAACCGGTGCGGTGTTGGGCTTGCCGCTTGCGCTGCCATCAGGGCTAAAAAGGCGCTTGGTGTTTGGTTCAGCACCGTGACGCCCGCGCGGCAGAGACACTCATAAAAAATCTCTGGAACCTGGGCGGTCGCCTTCGGAACAATCTCCAGCCGCCCGCCATACAGCAGCGCCCCCCAGACTTCCCAAACTGAGAAATCGAAAGCGATTGAGTGGAACAGGCTCCATACATCGGTTGACGAAAACCCAAACCAGGGGGCCGTCGCATCAAATAGCCGTGTCGCTTGTCGATGTTCGACCAGAACGCCTTTCGGTTGGCCGGTAGAGCCTGAGGTGTAAATGATATAGGCGAGCGTTTCGGCTAAAATCACCGGCAGAGTTTCAGCCGTCTCCGACGTAGCAGCGGTAACTAGTTCTGGGGTGTCTAGCCCGACAAGTGCAACCGGTTCGCGCAGGGTCGCCTGGGCTGCGGTCACCACGTCCCGTGTTTCAGCATGGGTTAGCAGGGCGCGGGGTTTGGCATCGTCGAGAATAAAGGCCAAGCGTTCAACCGGGCTGGCCGGGTCGAGCGGCAAATAGGCCCCGCCCGCTTTTAAGATGCCTAGGACGCCGACGATGAGGTCGAAAGAACGCTCTAAGCAAAGGGCAACCACAATCTCCGGACCGACGCCAAGCTTACGCAAGCGATGCGCGAGTGCGGTGGATTGAGCTTCGAGCTGACGATAGGTCAGCGATTGCCCGTCTAGGCTGAGGGCAATCGCGTCGGGCGTGCGCGCAGCCTGATCGGCGAACCGGACCGGCAGGGGGCGCGGATCATGGGGGGGCGCGACGGTTTCATTCCATGCCGAGAGGCTGAGCGCCCGTTCCGCCCGCGCGGCGACGGGCAATTGCGCCAGCGCTTTCAGCGGATCATCCAGGCAGGCTTCCAGAAGATCGGCATAGGCCGTGCGCACCCGGTCAATCGTTTCCGGCAAAAACAGGTCGGCGGCATAGGTCCATAGCAGGGTCAAGGTACGGGCTTCAGCCTGCCCGCGCGGAAGAATAACGACCTCAAGGTCAAACTTCGCACTGTCATTGCTATAGGCTTCAAACAGCGACAGCGAGAAATCGGCTTGCTCCAGCGGCGGTAAGGCGGAGTTATGAAAACTGAACCCCACTTGGAAAATCGGATTACGCGCGGTCGTCCGTTGCGGCTGAAGCGCCCGCACTAAACGTTCGAACGGCAGGCTTTGATGGTCATAGGCTTCGGCCACCGTTGCATGCACTCGATGAACCAAATCAATAAAACTAAGATCGCCCGAAAGGTTGGCGCGGAGCACAATGCTGTTGACGAACATTCCCAGCATCCCCTCAGCCTCCTGATGGGGACGATTGGCCGCTGCGGAGCCGGTGACGAAATCCTCCATTCCCGTGTAGCGGCTTAGGAGAAGCTGGAAGGCTGCGAGCAAAACCGTATAGGGCGTTACGTGCTGATTGCGGCAGAAGGCTTCGATGCGGGCAAAGAGCGCCGCCGGGATTTCGTGGCGGATTTGCCGCCCCCGGAAGCTCATCTGCTGCGGGCGCGGAAAATCTTGCGGCAGCTCTAGAACCTGGGGGGCGCCAGCGAGTTTATGAGTCCAATAGGTTAAATCCTCGGCGAATCGCGCCTCGGCCTCGGCACTGGTTTGCCAAGCAACATAGTTGCGGTACTGCGCCGGGAGCGGCGGTAAGGCCGAAGAATCCTGTCCGTATAGGGCCAGCAGTTCGCGCAGAAATAGATTGGCGCTCCAGCCGTCATGCACGAGATGATGTTCAATATGCAGCAGGGCATAATCGTCGGGCGCCAAGGTAAAAAGAACCCAGCGTACGAGGGGCAGGCGAGTTAGGTCGAAGGGCCGCTTCACGCTGTCGCCAACCTCGGCCCAGAGGGCTGCAATAGGATCGGCGGTCTGCCGGAGATCAACCTCGGTTAAGGCCGCCTGCGCGTTTGGGTAAACTTGCT
The DNA here is from genome assembly GCF_002251735.1 of Elstera cyanobacteriorum. Lineage (NCBI taxonomy): Bacteria > Pseudomonadati > Pseudomonadota > Alphaproteobacteria > Rhodospirillales > Rhodospirillaceae > Elstera > Elstera cyanobacteriorum. Next base: position 61,561 of record NZ_NOXS01000020.1, read on the forward strand.
GAAAGGGGGTTCCCGACGCATCTTCGGGAAAGGCCGTGCGGAAAATTTCATGGCGGGCGATGATCTGATCGAGTGCCCGGCGCAGGGCTGCGCGATCCAATTTTCCCCGCCAGCGAATGACAGACTGCGCATTATATGCCAGCAAGTTGGGCGAGAGTTTTTCGAGAAGCCAAACCCCCTTTTGCTGTTCGGAAAGTGGCGGCGGGGCAGGGGCCGCAAAATCAACCAATCGTGCTTCGCGCTTGGATACAATGGGGGCATTTTGAAGCCGAAGGGCAAGATCAGCAACAACCGGCGCGGCAAAAATATCACCGATGTTGACAAGGCGATTGAGCCGATCCCGAAGCCGCCCGACGCTTTGCGCGGCAGTAAGCGAATTTCCCCCTAGGCTTAAAAAGTCATCATGGCGCGATATCCCAGAAAGACCGAGGATTTCGGACCAAACAGCGACAACAGCCTCCTCAAAAGGGGTCTGCGGTGGCGCGTAAGGATGGCGGATAACGGCCTCTGGGTCGGGGGGCGGCAGCGCGGCCCGGTCGATCTTGCCATTTATCGTTAAAGGAAAGCGCGCTAGCCAAACAAAGGCGGCGGGCAGCATCCAAGCGGGCAGCGTGGTGCCGAGTGCAGCTTTTAGCGCTTGTGGCGGTTGGGGTTTCGGGGCGGTGTAATAGGCGGTTAACTGCGTGCCACCGTGCAGCGTTACCAGGGCTTCGCGGATGTCCGGTAAGCGGCACATCTGCGCCTCGATTTCGCCGGGTTCGATCCGATAGCCGCGCAGTTTGATCTGATAATCGATCCGCCCGAGAAACAGATAAGCACCATCAGCGCGTCGACGAACGCGGTCACCCGTGCGGTAAAGAACCTCTCCCGCGTGCTGCGGGTGTGGTCGAAAGCGGTCCGCTGTCAGATCGGGCGCGCCGATATAACCTGCGGCAATACCGATGCCGCCGAGGTAAAGCTCGCCACTTTCCCCTTCGGGAACAGGGGTTCCGTTCGCGTCGAAAATATGAAATTCGGTGCCTTCGATTGGCCAACCAATCGGTACAGGGGCGTCGTTCTCGTTTGTTGAGCCGCCGTCGGGAGGACAGGGGTAGAGGCTGGACCAGATTGTGGCTTCCGTCGGGCCGTAGGCATTGAAAACACGGCACTGGGCCGACCACGCATTAATAAGGGCCGGGTGTGGCGCCTCACCCGCTAGAATAACGGCCCGCAACTTGGCGTATGCTGGCGGACATAAACCGGTTAAAGCCGCCGGTGGCAAGGTTGCAAGGCTAATCCCTTCGACCGTCAGAAAATCCGTCAGCGCCTCCGCCAAAGGGGGTGGGCCGGGCGGCGGCAGAACGAGGCGCGCGCCATGCGCGAGTGCCAGAAGGATCTCGAACAGCGATGCATCGAACCCGAAGGACGCGAATTGGAGAATAGAATCCCCAGGGCCGGGGGCGAAGGCGCTAGCTTGGGCCGCAATGACAGCCCCCAGGCCCCGATGACGCAGCATCACGCCCTTCGGCGCGCCGGTCGAACCCGATGTAAAAATGATATAGGCCAACCGCTCAGGGTCGTAGGCGGGCGGAGTGAAGAGGGTAGGCCGTTGTTTTGGAAGATCAAGGCGGGGAAGCGAGAACCCATCGGCGCCCGCTGCCAGGGAGGTTGCAGGGTCGGTTAGGGCAAGCGCGGGCTTGGCTTGCCCGAGAATATTGGCAACACGCGCAGGCGGATTTGCAGGGTCAAGCGGTAGGTAGATTGCCCCGAGATACCAGAGGGCGAGCAGGCTCACAATTTGATGCCGCCGCTGCGGAAAGGACACAGCAACGACCGTGCCGATGGTTACGCCGCTTTCGGCTAAAGCTTGGGCTACCCCCTGTGCCTCGTGGATCAGCGCCGCGTAGGAAAGATCGCCCCCCTCATCCGTCAGCGCAATTGCCATCGGTTGGGTTTCGGCATGGGCTGCGATGGTCGAGAGAGGGTCAGGATCAAAAGAATTGTTTCTGGAATTTATCTTATCAGCTAAAGACAAAAAAGCCCCCATTGCCCATAGACGTCTCTAAGAACTTGGTGAGCAAGCTCCTAGATCGCCCTGAAACACTTATTGCTCATTGATTCTACAATAACACTACGTGCAAACTCGATTCGAGTGCAACTGTTTTTTTCTGGAGTGGAATTTTGTGGGGCATATTAATTTATTTGAAATTAATTATGCTTTGAAAGGTGATGTTTTTAATAAATTAGTAATTTTCATGCAATCGATGATCTTTCCTATTCAATAGAAAATATAGGTAGGAAATTTTTTGATAGCCTTCTGCGTGCATCATCACGGGCTTTTGACGCATCAAGATTTGTGTGAGCATTCGCATACCCTTCGGCTAGGGCATAAATAATGGCCTGAGGGTATGTTTGTGCGAACAAAACGCTATCTTTGCGCGTATAGGCTTTTGCAGTCCATCTTGCCCGAATCTTAGCGTTGGCTTGGCTGGCCGCGATCTGGTTAGTGCTGCTATTCAGGGTCGCATAATAGGTTGCATAGGCTTCTGACGTGCCAAAATGCTCGGTAATCATTAGGCTATTCTGTTCGGCGTAAGCCATAGCACTGCTATAGGCCGCCTCAAAAGAGCGCCGAACTGGATAGCCGCGTTCGAACAAGTCACTAAACATCGGCTGCAAACAGTCGATCCACTCTTCCTCGGTTGCCGAGGTGGCGTGGCACTCAATAACCCGCTGGTAAAGGTGTATATTTCCGCCCGTAAGCTCAGCAATGTCACGGCCAAACGGCATCAATGACTGGGCAGACCATCGATGCCAGCGGGTCAAAGCTTCGGTATCGTCTAAGAAGTTAGCGCGCCCGCCTAAATCGAGAGAGGAGAGAATCGCTGTTATCCAGGACACGGAAACGATAGGTACCCCCGCTATTACGATACTAAAGGTGTAGCAAATACGACTTCATAAAATCTGGCAAGGCGCAAAACAACCCATGTTAGCAGATAGGCTGGGTCCCTAAGGTGGCCTAGAAGGGAGCAGGAGTGCAGAACCGTAAACTTTTGGACCAACCGCAGCCCCTAGAGCCGCCAAACCATCGCGCGAAGCGCGGGCTGCTGCTTGCGATTGCACTGCTGGCCATGTCAATCGCTGCCCTCGCGGTTAGGTTGCCCGCAGTACCGCGCGCCCAGATCGATGAAGTTCTGCGTCGGGAGTCCCGGCTTCTTGCAGCCCTGTCCGGCAAAGAGAGCGAACGAGGGGATCATATGTCGGCAATTCTGCTGGCACTCGAGGCGCTCCCCGACCCTCGGTTACGTCAGAACCGCCCGTTGACGGTGGAGGCCGAGGCGGCCTTGCGGCATGCGTGGCTACAGAATCGGGAAGTGGCCGGAATGATCGGCCACGACGCAACCGTCACCACGGCCAGCTTCAGCCCGGATGGTACCCGGATCGTTACGGCGTCGTTGGATGGCACCGCGCGGGTGTGGGATGCCTCCGGGCGTCCCATCGCCACCATGCCCGGACATGGGGCCTGGGTTACGGCTGCCAACTTCAGCCCCGATGGGACGCGAATCATTACCACCTCTGCTGGTGGGCTCGTCACCGGCTCTAAGGGCTGGACAGCAGGTGTCTGGGACCTATCGGGGCGTCCGCTTGCCACGCTGACCGAACAGGTAGGCGGTGCCACGGTCGGCGGTTTTAGATACTATGGCGTCTTAAACGTTACCGTTTCGCGCCATCCTGGGAGTATCTGGGATCTGCCCGGGAGCTCGGTCACGAACCTGAGCGGACATCGGGGTTGGATTACGGTTGCCCGGTTCAGCCCTGACGGCTCCCGGATCGTCACCGCCTCTGAGGAGGGGATCGCGCAGGTTTGGACCCTCTCCGGGGATCTTGTCGCCACCCTGACTGGCCATACGGGCCGGGTTACGGACGCGGGCTTCAATCCCAACGGCTCGCAGGTCGTCATTGTCTCAGACGATGGGACGGCGCGGGTATGGCCCCTCTCGGGGCCGTCCCCTTCCGCAACTCTTGTGACTGGCCATACGGGCCGGGTTAAGGATGCTCGTTTCAGCCCCGACGACTCCCGGATCGTCATTGTCTCGGACGATGGGACGGCGCGGGTTTGGGATATCTCCGGACCAACGCCCGCAGTGAGCCCTCTGGCTGGACAGACGGGCTGGGTCAGTGCCGCCAGTTTCAGCCCGGATGGCTCTCGGATCGTTACGGCCTCGCGTGATCACACCGCGCGGGTGTGGGATCTGTCGGGAAACATTATCACCACTCTCATCGGCCATACAGGCAGGGTCACGGACGCGCGTTTCAGTCCGGATGGTACCCAGATTGTTACTGCCGCCACGGACAAGACGGCGCGGGTGTGGGATTTGTCCGGACTATCGGCAGATCCATTGGCTGTGCCGTTCAGTTCCGATGCGACCCGGGCCGTCACGGCCTCCGCCGATGGGGCCATTGGGGACTATGCCTTTCCCGAGCTGAGCGACTTGATTAAGGAGATAAGGGATCATCTCCCGCGCTGCTTGACGCGCGCGCAATGGTCAAACTTTGGCGTTGCTACCAGCGACGGTGATCGCGATGCGGTCCCCACCCCGGCGGCCCACGGCCTCTGCCCGCGATAGTCCCCCGTCGGGGGTGCTAACTCTCCAGTCCCACTTTGGCCTGCTGCTCCCGGCGCCAGACAAGCGGCGGCTTGCCGGTGCGTTTCGTGAAAAAGCGCGAGAAATAGGCGGGATCGCTAAAGCCGAGGCGGTAGCTAATGTCCTGGATCGGCGCGCGCGAGAAGATAAGGTCGCGCTTTGCCTCGTCGATCAGCTTGGCAGCGATCAGGTCTGACGGGGCCTCGCCGGTTGCCGCCCTGACAAGGCGGTTGAGATGGGTCAGCGACAGGCCAAGTTCCGCTGCATAGAAAGAAACGGGCCGGTGATCCCGAAAATGACGGTGGATCAATCCCTTCAGCCGGTCGAGCCGGTCTTCACCCGCCTGCCCATTGGGGGCTCTGTCCTGGCCGAGGCGGGCGATCATCTGAAGCAGTAGGCCAGTATAGGCCGCCATCAGCCCATCCCGGTTAGGCCGCCGGTCGGCGAATTCCGCACTCAGCCGCCGCAGGGTTTCGACCAGATAGGCGGCATCGGGCGATGCCGGGGAGAGGGGGAGGTGCTGGGGCGCGGTAAGGCTCTCGCTCTGCCGGTCTTGCGGAATGCTCAGGTGCGATTTCAGCAGGGTGATCACCAGCCCCTCGGTATCTTCGGTAAAGCGGAACCCGTGGCGCAGACGCGGGGGAACCGTCAGCACGGCGGGCGGGGTGACGGCGATCTCTTGCGTCCCCAGCAGGGCCTGACAGCCCCCGGCGTCCAGGTATAAAATTTGAAAGAAATCATCATGCCGGTGCGGGCGGATTTCCCAGCGGTAGCGGCTGCTGCGCGCGCGAATGGTTTCGCAGTGCAACCAGAACCCCGGTGTTTCTGCGGTTCTTTCGCCATACAGCCGATAGGTTGGGGTTGGGGTCATGGGGAGCGATCTCAAGCGGCTATGGTTGATTTGTGCAGTTTTTTGGCGGGTTTGTCCATTGTTGCAACCGCCCAGCCGCCGCATCCTTGCCTGCATAAGACCGATAAAAAGGGAGGAAAAAATGCGCACCCAGGTCGCTATCATTGGGTCGGGCCCATCAGGGCTTTTGCTGGGGCAGCTTCTGGCCACCGTGGGGATCGAGACGATCCTGCTCGACCGCGTTAGCCCGGAGTATATCCTGGGCCGCATCCGGGCCGGGGTGCTGGAAGACGGGGCGGTCAGGCTGCTCGACCAAGCCGGGGCGGGGGCGCGGCTACACGCCGAGGGGTTGATTCACGACGGGTTTTCGCTGGCCTTCAGCGGCCAAGATCACCGTATCGACCTGCACGGGCTGACGGGGGGCAAGCGGGTGACCGTCTATGGTCAAACGGAAGTCACGCGCGATCTGATGGCGGGGCGGGCCCAGAGTGGCGCGCTGTCGATCTATGAGGCGGAGGCGGTGACCCTGCATGATTTCGACCGCGATGCCCCCTATGTGACCTACCAAAAGGACGGGCAGACCCACCGGATTGACTGCGATTTCATCGCCGGCTGCGATGGGTTTCATGGCGTTAGCCGCAAATCGGTTCCAGAAACGGCGCTTCGAACCTTCGAGAAAATCTACCCCTTCGGCTGGCTGGGGCTTTTGGCCGAGGTCGCCCCGGTCAGCCCCGAACTGATTTATGCCCATCACCCGCGCGGCTTTGCGCTTTGCTCCATGCGGTCGATGACCCGCAGCCGCTATTATATTCAATGTTCTGTGGACGAAACGGTCGACGCCTGGAGCGATGAGCGCTTCTGGGACGAATTGCGCCGCCGTCTGCCCGCCCATCACGCTGAAGCTCTGCGCACGGCGCCGTCGTTCGAAAAGTCCATCGCGCCGCTGCGGTCGTTCGTGACGGAACCGATGCGCTTCGGACGGCTGTTTCTGGTCGGGGACGCGGCCCATATCGTTCCGCCAACCGGGGCGAAGGGGCTGAACCTCGCCGCCAGTGACGTGCATTATCTCTTCGAAGGGCTGCGGGAACAGTATCGGGATGGGTCGGGGGCTGGGCTGGAGGCTTACTCCGCCAAAGCGCTCGCCCGCATTTGGAAAGCCGAGCGTTTTTCGTGGTGGATGACCAGCGTTTTGCACCGGTTTCCGACGATGGGCGATTTTGATCAGCGCATGCAGGAAGCGGAGCTTGCCTATCTTGCCCAGTCGCAGGCCGCGTCAACGGCGCTGGCGGAAAACTACGTTGGGTTACCGTTCTAATCCTGCCGGTCGACCATAGAGTTTTCGAGACTATTGGAGACAGGGGGCGCGTTGCCGCCCCCTGTTCCTTTATCCGACCGTTAGCCCTCGCTGCCGGGTTTGCGCTGCCAACCGGATCGTTGCATTCGGCGCGCCATAGCCCTGATACCCCCGGCGCTCGACGAATTCGAAAAAGAAACCGCCGTCGAGGATTTGCGTATAGGCGTGCAGGAAGCTGCCGCTGGCATCGGCATCGTACAGAATATTGTGGGCCTTCAACCCGTCGATCTCTGCATCGGCGAGGGCAGTGCGGGCTTCGAGATCGTCATAGTAATTCTCGGGGATCGCCAACATCGGCACCCCTGCCGCGCGCAACTGCGCTACGGTCGCCCGCAGGTCGGCGGTGCTGAGCGCGATATGCTGCACGCCGGAGCCGAAGAATTCCTGCACAAAGCGCGCCGTGAGCGTCTGGGCGCTTTGCGAGCCGTTGAGCACTAAGCGCAGTCCGCCTGCACTCTGGCCGAGGCCGCTTTCAATGACTTGGCTTTGCACCACGCCGCCCGGGTCCATCACCGCCTGCGACGGGGTTTTCTGAGCGTCGAACAGCGACAGGTAGAATAACAGCCAGGTCAGCATTTCTTCGTACTGCATGGTTTGGGCGATGTGATCGACGCCGATCAAGCCACTGCCCGATACCGGTTCGCCGGTCGTCCCGAAATCCACCTCCGCCCAGCGGGATAAGGCAGACGTGCCGTCAACGAAGTAAATCAGGCTGCCGCCGAGACCGCGAATGGCGGGAATATCCAATTCCCCTGGCCCAATCGCGCCCTGGTGCGGCACGTCGAGCAGCGCCGTCGCGCGGGCCAGGGTGGCCGCCGCATCGGGAACCTTGAGCGCCAAGGCGCAGACCGAGACGCCGTGGGTGACATAATAGGAATGGGCAAAGCCATCGACATCACTATTGACGATGAAGCGAATATCCCCTTGCCGCCACAGGGTGACATCCTTCGAGCGGTGGCGCCCGGTGCAGGCGAACCCCAGGGCGCGCAACAGGGTTTCCAACGCCGGGCGGCGGGTTTCATCGACGGCGAATTCGATGAATTCCACCCCGGAGACCTCGGCAGCGGGGGGCAGCAGCGGCCGCCCCTTGGGCACGGCCCCGCGCGTCCGGGCGGTCTCGTCGAGCAACCAAAGCAGGGAGCGGTGACCATCAACGGCGACCGAGCGGGCCGATCCGGCGCGGAAGCGGTCGTTGAAAATCTCAAGGCTCAGCACCCCGTCATAGCCGGTTGTGGCTAGGGCCTCCATGAACCCGGCGAGATCGAGATCGCCTTGCCCGGGCAGGCAGCGCCAATGGCGGCTCCAGGCCAGATAGTCCATTTCCAGCTTCGGCGCATCGGCGACCTGCACCATGAAAATCCGATCGGCTGGAATCTTGCTAATGGACGTCACTTCCAGCCCGCGCGACAGCACGTGGAAACTGTCGAGGACCAGGCCGACGTTCGGGTGCCCGGCGCGGCGGACGATTTCCCAGGCGTCGCGGTAATCGTGGATGAAGCGGCCCCAAGCGAGTGCCTCGTATCCAACACGCAGGCCGCGTTTCGCTGCCCGTTCCCCAAGGTCGGCGAAATCTGCGGCCAGCCGGTCAAGCCCGGTCTCTGCTTCCGGTGAGACGCTGGAGCAGATGAACAGCAGCTCTGACCCCAGTTCCTGCAACAGATCGAACTTGCGTTCCGCCCGGTCGAAGGTGCGGGTGCGGCGGGCGGCGGGCATGCCTTCGAAATCGCGGAACGGCTGACAGGTGACGATGGCAAGGCCTAGATCGTCGCATAACCGCCGCACATCGCGCGGCGAGCCGGGGAAGGCCAGCAGGTCGTTTTCAAAAATCTCGACATGGCGAAAGCCGGCGGCGGCAATCGCCTCGAGCTTTTCCGCAAGCGTGCCCGAGACGCAGACAGTGGCGATGGAGGTTTGCATGGCCGCAGTTCCTGTCAGGGGGTGAAGCGCGCCAATTGGCGCAGATGGTCGGCATCCGTCGTCGGGAAACCGAAGAATTCCAGATAGGCCGGGATTTGTTCGAACAGCATGTCGGTACCGACTTGCACGGCGCAGCCCCGCGCCAGTGCTGCGCGCAGGAAGGGGGTAATCTCGGCCCGCATCACGACTTCGCCAACCAGGGCGTCGGCGGCCAGCCGGTCGACAGCCATGGGCAGCGGGTCGCCATCGCTCATGCCGAGCGGTGTGGCATTGACGGCCAGGGCCATGCCAGCGGGGTCAGGCGAGCCGACCTCGACCGTTAAAGCCGGGTGATGGGCGACCAACCGCGCCGCCAATCCCGCTGCGGCGGCGGTGTCGGTATCGTGCAGGCGAAGATGCGCAAGGCCGTGCCCGGCGAGGGCGGCGGCAATCGCCGACCCGACCCCGCCCGCGCCAACGATCAGTGCCGCTGCCCCGGCGATCCGCCGCCCCTTGCGCAGCACGCCGCGCGCGAAGCCTTCGCCGTCGAACATATCGCCGACCAGCGCGCCATCGGCGTCGCGCCGCACGGCATTGCAGGCCCCGGCAACGGTCACGGCCGTCGAAACCCGATCCAGCATCGGCACGATGGCGACCTTATGGGGCATGGTGATCAGCGCACCGTGGAAATTGCTGAAGCGGGTGATCACGGGGAAGGCTTCGGCAAAATCGGCGCGCGGCACGCCCATTGGCACCACGACGGCATTGATCCCAGCCGCATCGAAATAGGGATTATAGATCAGCGGCGCTTTGAAGCTGTGGGTGGGAAAGCCGATATGGGCGATCAGGCGGGTATGGCCGTCGATCATCGTGCCGCCTCGGCAAGCAGCCGCGCCACCCGCTGCACCGCCAACGCATAGCCCTGGGTTCCCAGGCCCGCGATGATCCCGTCTGCCCGCAGTGAGACATAGGAATGGTGCCGGAAGCTTTCGCGCTTATGGATGTTGGAGATATGCACTTCAATCACCGGCCCGTCGAAGGCGTTCAGCGCATCGAGGATCGCGACGGACGTATGAGTGAAGGCAGCGGGGTTGATGACGATCCCGGCTGCGGCTTCCCGCGCCTCGTGAATCCAGTCGATCAACTCATATTCCCGATTCGATTGATGAAACCGCAGCGACAGGCCCAGCCCCGCCGCCGTTTCGCGGCAGGCCGCCTCGACATCGGCCAGGGTTTCCGAGCCGTAAATATGGGGTTGGCGCTTGCCGAGCAGATTGAGGTTCGGCCCGTTCAGGATAAAAACGCAGGGCGTCACGGTCAGGCTCCCAGGCGGCGGGCGACCGTAGCCGCCCGCCCACGTTTAGGGGTTAACGCAGTTTGGCGAGTTCGGCGTTCACGTCGGCGACGAAATCCGCCCCGGCTTCTTGGCCGAATTTATCCAGCACCGGCTTAACCGCCGCACGGATGCGATTGAGTTCGGCGGCATCGAGCATGTTATGGACCATCCCGGCGGCCTTCAGGCTGGCCAGCGCCGTATCCATCGCCTCGCGCGAGGTTTTGCGCTGGTAGTCGGTCGCTTCCTTGATCGAATCGGCGATGATCTTCTTTTCATCGGCCGACAGACCGTCCCAGGTCTTCTTCGAAATCAGCACCGACTGGGCGTTATAGATATGCCGGGTTTCGGAGACGTATTTCTGCACTTCGTTAAATTTGGCACCCAGGATCGTCGTCACGGGGTTTTCTTGACCATCGACAACCTTCTGCTCCAAGGCCGAGTAAAGTTCCGGGAAGGGCAGGGGAACGGCATTGGCGCCGAGAGTGCTGAACAGGTCGATGAACAGCGGCGATTGCAGCACGCGCAGCTTCAGGCCCTTAAAGTCTTCGATCTTGGTGATGGGGCGCTTCGAATTCGTGACGTTGCGGAACCCAAGCTCCCAATACCCAAGGCCGATCAGCCCCTTATCGGTCAGCGCGGCGTGCAGTTTCGCGCCGATGGGGCCATCGACGATGGCGTCGGCTTCCTTGGGTTCGGCGAAGAGGAAGGGGAAATCCAGCACCGCGAAGCGTTTATCGAGACCGACGAGCAGGCCGGAGTTCAGCACGGTCATATCAATCGTGCCGCCTTGCAGGGCCGAGACGGTTTGAAGATCGCCGCCCAACTGCCCGCCCGGGAAGCCGCGCACGTTGAACTTGCCGCCGGATTTTTCCTTGGCGAGTTCGGCGAATTTGGCGACGCCTTTGCCTTGCGGATGCTCTGCGACATTCTGATAGGCGAACCGCAGGGTGCGTTCGGAAACCTGTGCGAGCGCGCTGTGGCTGACCAGCAGCGCGGCAGTGGCAAGAAGGGCGGTTTTTAAGGCTTTCATCGTTTCCTCCAGATGTTTTTCTTAGGGATTAGCTGGCAAACCAGCGGGCCGGTCCGGTGACGAGGATCGGGAACAGGATCAGTAGGAACAGCACGGTCAGTTGGGCGATCATGAAGGGCGTCACCCCCTTGATGATTTCCTCCATGCTGATTTTCGAGACGCCGCAGACGACGTTCAGCACTGTGCCCACGGGCGGCGTGATCAGGCCGATGGCGTTATTGATGATGAAGAGAACGCCGAAATAGACCGGATCGATCCCGGCGGCCTTGATCACCGGCATCAGCACCGGCGTTAGGATCAGAATGGTCGGCGTCATATCGAGCGCAGTGCCGACGATCACCACCAGCAGCATGATGACGATCATCAGCAGCGTCTTATTCTCGATGAAGGGCTGCACCATCGCGACGATGTCGTGCGTGATCTCGGCCACCGTGATCAGCCAGGACGCAACCAGCGCCGCCGCAACCAGGAACATGACGACCGCTGTCGTAATTGCCGCCGACGTGAAGAGGCGCGGCAGGTCTTTCAGCGTCAGTTCTTTATAAACGAAAGTCGCGACGATCAGCGCGTAGACGGCGACCACTACGGCGGCCTCCGTCGGGGTAAAGATGCCAAAGCGCAGCCCGACGACGATGATCACCGGCAGCATTAGTGCCCAGAAGCCATCGACCAGCGCTTTGCCAACCTCGGCCAGCGACGCGCGGGCCTGCCGCTCCGACCCATCGTTGCGCGAGACGTACCACCAGGCGATGGCCAGCCCGACGCCCAGCATCAACCCGGGGACGATCCCGGCCAGGAAGAGTTTCGAGATCGAAACCCCGCCCGCGACTCCGAAGATCACAAAGCCGATAGACGGCGGGATAACCGGCGCGATGATACCGCCCGCCGCCACCAGCCCTGCGGCATGGGCGCGGCTGTGCCCGGCTTTCACCATCATCGGGACAATTAGCGCGGCCAGCGCCGCCGCATCGGCAACCGCCGATCCGGAGAGCGAGGCGAGCAGGCAGGAGGCGAGGATCGCCACATAGCCAAGACCGCCGCGCACATGGCCGACCAGGGTCATGGCGACGGTCACGATGCGGCGGGCAAGCCCCCCGGCATTCATGATCTCGCCCGCCAGCATAAAGAAGGGCACGGCGAGCAGCGGGAAACTATCGGCGCCGTTAATCAGGTTCTGGGCGATGATCTGGCTGTCGAACAGGCCGATGTGCAGCATCAGCGCGACGCCGCAGACCAGCAGCGCGAAGGCGATGGGCATGCCGAGGGCCATCGCCCCCAACAGCGAGGCGGTGAAAATGAGGATTGTCATGGCGGGCGGCCCTCAATGCTCTTCCGACTCGCGGACGCCGATATACTCGTCCGCCGTCATGCGGCCCCCCAGGGCGCGCAGCAGGTCGTAGCCGAGGATCGGCAGCGCGGAGAGACCAAAGACGATGCCGACGCCATAGAATAGCGCGACCGGCAGACCCGAGGCGGAGGCCGGAACATGCAGATTGATCAGCGTTTGCGCCCAGCTTCCCTGCACCAGCAACGCGCAGCAGAGGATCATCAGCAGATGGCTGGCGATAAAGGCCGCGCGCCGCCCGGCAAGCGGTAGCGCCCGGATTAGCGTATCGAGGCCAAGGTGCGCCCGTTCCTTCAGCCCGATCAGCGCGCCCAGAAAGACCATCCAGACGAAGAACCAGCGCGACAGTTCTTCCGACACCGTAATGCCGGAGTTGAGCGCATAGCGCATCACCACATTGCCGAAGACCAGAACTACCATGCCGGCCATCAACAGGCCGATGATGATCTTAAGAGCGGCGAAATACCGCTCCACCCAAATGCGCATCGCGTTTCCTCCGGTCCCCGCTGGACGGGGTTATTGTCTTTGATTTTTGGACGTCCCAAGGGGGCGGGACCTTTATGCGGACTTGTAACCGCTGCATCCTACGCTACGAAATTGGACCATCCCGTCCATTCCGTCAATCGTAAAATTATCTAGATAGTTCATTTACCGGCACGCGGTGGATGCTATGGTCAGGCAATCAGGAGGAAGACCATGCCGACCGCCGCCGCCACTGCCCCACGCCTGAAGCGCCCCCAGTCTTGGACACAAGACCCGGAGGGCGTGAAGCGGGAGATTTTGGACGCCGCCCGGGCCGAATTCGTCGAAAAGGGCCTCAGTGGCGCGCGCGTCGATGAAATCGCGGCGAAAACCTCCACCGCAAAACGCATGATCTACTATTACTTTAAGGATAAAGAGGGCCTGTATCTGGCGGTGCTGGAGGAAGCCTATAGTCGCATCCGCACGCTCGAACGCACGCTCGATCTTGCCGCCCTGCCCCCGCTGGATGCTTTGGCGACGCTGGCGGGCTTTACCTTCGATTACCATGCCGAGAATACAGACTTCGTCCGGCTGGTGATGATCGAGAATATCCACCACGCCCGGCATTTGAAGGTTCTGACCAAGATCAGCGAAATCAACCTGTCGGCGCTCGAAATGATCGGGGATGTATACCGGCGCGGCGTGGCGGAGGGAGTGTTCCGCCCCGGCATCAACCTGCTCGATATCCACCTGACGATGAGCGCGCTGAGCTTTTACAATGTCTCGAACCGCGCCACTATCGAACAGGTCTTCGGGCACGATATGGGCGCGCCCGCCGCCCGCATCCGGCGGCGGGCCAGCGTGATCGAGGCGGTGCTGCGGTTCGTTCGGGCAGATTAGGTTAATCCGGATCGATCTCCGCCATCACCGCCGGGGCATAGCGCGGCCCTTGTACGGTTTCCAGGGCGTAGAGCGCGTCGAGGGCGGCAACCTGAGCGGCGGCTAAGGTAATCGCTGCGGCACTATTGTTTTCCGTCAGATGCGCGGGCTTGGCCGTGCCGGGAATCGGCAGAATATGCGGGCCTTTGGCGAGAAGCCACGCCAGGGCGGCCTGCGCCGGGGAATAGCCCCAGGCGCGGACCAGCGCGGCAAAGCGTTCGGCCTGCGCCAGATTTGCCGCAAGATGAGGCTCGGCGAAGCGCGGCATGGTCAGGCGAATATCCCCCGGCGCGAACTGCGGCTGCGGCGCAATTCCGCCCGCCAGAATGCCGCGCCCGACCGGGGAAAAGGCAACGAAGGCCGTGCCCAGCTCGGCGCAGGTCGCCAGCAGTCGCGGCTCCGGGTCGCGCGTCCACAGTGAATATTCGCTTTGCACGGCGGCAATCGGATGCACGGCATGGGCGCGGCGCAAGGTTTGAGAGGAGACCTCCGACAAGCCGATAGCGCGGATCTTCCCGGCGCGGACCAGATCGGCCAGCGCGCCGACGCTGTCTTCGATGGGTACCTGCTTATCCCAGCGGTGCAGCGTGTAAAGATCGATCACCTCGGTTTGCAGCCGCTTAAGCGAGGCGTCGCAGGTGGCTTTCAAGGTTTCAGGCCGCCCGTCAATAACGCGCTTCCCGTCAACGCCGGTCATGCCGCATTTGCTGGCCAGGATGATTTTGTCGCGCACCGGCTTGAGCGCCGCGCCCACCACTTCCTCATTCTTCCCAAAGCCATAAAGCGCCGCCGTGTCGAAATGCGTTACGCCCTCGTCGAATGCCTGCCGCAACAGTGCTTCCGCCGCTTCCCGCTCCGGCGGCACCCCATAGGCGTGGCTGACGTTCATACAGCCAAGGCCGATAGCCGAGACGGTGAAGGGGCCAAGGGAACGGGTCGGCATTGGCATGTCAAAACCTCGGGTCGGCTAGGAAAGTTGCTGCTCCAGTTTATGCAAAACCTCATAACAGGGTAGCACTTTGGCAACGCTGGCGTTCGGCTCCCGCCCGTCGCGGATTGCCGCGATAAATTCGCGGTCTTGGAGTTCGATGCCGTCCATCGACACATCGACTTTAGAGACGTCGATTTTCTCGTCCTTGCCCGAGATCAGATCGTCATAGCGGGCAATATAAGTGCCATTATCGCAAATATAGCGAAAGAACGTGCCGAGCGGCCCGTCGTTGTTGAAGGACAGCGACAGGGTGCACAGCGCGCCGCCCGCTGCTTTCATCTGGATTGACATATCCATCGCAATGCCCAAGGTCGGATGATCGGGGCCTTGCAAGGCATTGGCCGCCACCACCGCTTCGCCCGTCTGATACTGGAAGAGATCGACCGTATGGGCGGCATGGTGCCACAGGAGATGATCGGTCCAGGAACGCGGCTGCCCGAGCGCGTTCATATTGGTGCGCCGGAAGAAAAACGTCTGCACATCTAAGTGCTGAAGTTTCAACTCGCCCGCTACGATCTTGCGATGGATCCACTGGTGCGAGGGATTGAAACGCCGGGTGTGGCCGACCATCGCCACCAGGCCGGTTTGCTGCTGTAGTGCGGCGACCGCCTGGGCGTCGGCCCAAGAGTCGGCCAGCGGAATTTCCACCATCACATGCTTACCCGCCGCAAGGCACTGTTGGGCCTGGGCCGCATGGATCGGCGTTGGGGTGCAGAGAATGGCGGCCTCTACGCCGGGCAGGGCAAGGCCTTCCTCCAACGTTGCCAGCGCTTGGGGGATGCCGTATTTTTCGGCGGTGGCGCGGGTTGCGTCCATCTCCGGTCCAATGACGGCGGCAACCTCCACCCCGTCGATCCGCTTTAAGGCGTCGAGGTGCTTTTGTCCGAAGGCCCCCGGCCCGGCAACAATCAGTTTCATCAGTGCGTCCCCTCGGCGGCCTTAGGCCGCGCCTTTTAAGATCAAATGTCCAACGGCGGTATTCGACGCCGGGACGTGGTAGAACCGGTGCAGTTGGTCGACCTTATCGCCCAAGGCGCCGCGCATGATCAGCCACATCACAAGCTCAATCCCCTCCGACCCGGCCTCGCGGATATACTCCACATGGGGAATGGCGGCGGCAGCTTCGGGATCATTGACGATCAGATCGAGAAAGCGATTATCGAACTCGGCATTGATCAGCCCGGCGCGCGGGCCCTGCAACTGGTGGCTCATGCCGCCCGTGCCCCAAACCTGAACCTTCAGATCACCGTCGAAGCTCTCAATCGCCCGGCGTAGGGCTTTGCCAAGCGCATAGCAGCGCGCACCCGAAGGCGGCGGATATTGCACGACATTCACTGCAAAGGGGATCACCTTGCACGGCCACGCGTCCGGCTGGCCGAACATCAGCGACAGCGGCACGGTCAGCCCGTGATCGACGTCCATCTTATTGACGATGGTTAGGTCGAAATCATCCAGGATGAGGGATTGGGCGATATGAAATGCAAGTTCCGGCGCGCCCTCGACCCCGGGCACCGGGCGTGGTCCCCAGCCTTCATCGGCGGGGTTGAAGCGCTCGCCGGTGCCGATCGCAAACGTCGGGATCAGGTCCAGACTGAAGGCGCTCGCGTGGTCGTTATAAACCAGGAAAACAACGTCGGGCTTTTCCTCGGCAATCCAGCGCTTGGCGAACTCATACCCGCTAAAGACCTTCTGCCAATAAGGCTCGCCCGCGCGGCCATTATCAAGCGCAGCCCCAATGGCCGGGACATGGGACGTAGTGACGCCCGCTGTAATCTTAGCCATGGGGTTTTGTCTCCAACAGATGATCGTTTTTGGGGGAGCGGCCACCGTTCAACATCATCGCCGCATACTCTTCCTGGCTCATGCCAGTCATGGTCGCGGCGGCGAATTGAAAGCTGAGACCGTCCGACGAGAAAATCTTGGCGAGGAAATAGACATTCCCGCCCAGGGCCAGCAAGCGATTGTAATCGCGTGCGATTACCGCTTGCTTTTGCTCTTCAGACATCGCCCATTCGTCCAGATAGGCGCGGTTATCGGCCTTAAATCGGGCGCGATTATCGGCCTTCATCAGCGACATGCAGAATTGGTTGAGATGATAGCCGACGCGCGCTTGATCGGCGTCGAAGATCACCGTGCCGGGGATGCTGGCATAGGGTTTTTCGAGCGGCATTACGCCACCTCCTCCGGCCAATAGAGCCGCTGGGGATTTACAACGAGAAGCTTCTGTTGAAGCGCGGCGGTCGGGGCGATCTTCGGGATAAAATCCACCAGCGCCCCATCGTCCGGCATATGGGTTTTCAGGTTCGGGTGCGGCCAATCGGTGCCCCATAGCACCCGGTCGGGGAAGGTTTCGACCAGATGCCGGGCGAAGGGCACGACATCGGTATAATCCGGCGGGCCTAAGTGGCTAAGCCGTTCCGGGCAGGTGACTTTCGACCAAATATGCGGATTGTCCCGCATCAGTTGCACGAACAGGCCAAACTCCGGCCCAGCAACCGGCTTGCTAACATCCGGGCGCCCCATGTGATCGACGACCACGGTGGTGGGGAGCCGGGTGATGAACTCATAAAGCTCCGGCAGATCGGCGGCTTCGAAGTAGATCACCACGTGCCAGCCGAGTGGCGCGATGCGGTGGGCGATCTCCAGAAGTTCATCAGGGGGTGTGGTATCGACGAGGCGCTTGACGAAATTAAAGCGCACGCCTTTCACCCCGGCGGTATTCAACTCTGCAAGGTCGGCGTCGGTCACGCTGCGGCGGACGGTGGCAATCCCCTTGGCCCGCCCGCCCGAGGCGCGCAAGGCATCGACCACAGCGCGGTTATCGGCGCCGTGGCAGGTGGCCTGGACGATGACATTGCGGGAAAAGCCTAAGCGGTCGCGCAGCGCCCAGAGTTGGTCTTTCCCCGCGTCGCAAGGGGTATATTTCCGCCCCGGCGCATAGGGGAATTCATCGCCAGGGCCGAACACATGGCAATGGGCATCAACCGCGCCGGGCGGCAAAACGAACGCCGGTTTGGACGGGGCGGGGTGAAACGGCAGCCAAGTGGCATCCATCGTAAAAGCCGCCATGCTTAGCGTCCCTGGGCGGTCAGGATGGCATCGAGGCGCGGATAAACCCGGCGGGCATTGCCTTCGAACACCTGATGGCGTTGTGCGTCGGTCAGGTTCAGCGCGTCGATATAGCGCTTGGTATCGTCGAAATAATGCCCGGTTTCGGGGTCGATACCGCGTACCGCACCGACCATTTCCGACCCGAACAGGATATTATCAAGGTCGATCACCTCGAACAGAAGATCAATGCCCGGCTGGTGGTAGACGCAGGTATCGAAGAAAACATTCTTCATCACATGGTCGCGCAAATGCGGTCGCTTTAGCATATCCGCCAGCCCGCGATAGCGCCCCCAATGATAGGGCACCGCGCCGCCGCCGTGGGGGATGATGAAGCGCAACGTGGGGAAGTCGCGGAACAGATCGCCTTCGATGAACTGCATAAAGGCGGTGGTATCGGCGTTGATATAATGGGCGCCGGTCGCGTGGAAATTGCAGTTGCACGAGCCGGAAACATGGATCATCGCCGGAACGTCAAGCTCCACCATTTTTTCGTAGAACGGATACCAAGATTTATCCGTCAGCGGCCGCGATGTCCAATGCCCGCCCGAGGGGTCGGGATTAAGGTTGCAGCCGATAAAGCCAAGCTCCGTCACGCAGCGTTCCAGTTCGGCAATCGAATTGGCAATCGGTGCGCCGGGGGACTGCGGCAATTGGCAGACGCCGACGAAGAACTGTGGGTAGAGATCGACGACCCGCTTGATCAGATCGTTGCAGGCGCGCGTCCAGGCCTGGGAAATCGCCTCATCGCCCTCGTGATGCGCCATTGCCGAGGCGCGGGGGGAGAAAATCGTCAGGTCCGCGCCGCGTTCGCGCAGCAGGCGAAGCTGGTTTTTTTCCACACTCTCGCGGATTTCATCGTCGCTGATCGCGGTGGGTTTCGGCGGCGGGCGCGACGGATCGGCAAAGGCGGCAAGCTGTGCCGCGCGGAAATCTTGGTGCGGGCCGGGGGCGGTCGTGTAATGGCCGTGGCAATCGATAATCATTCGGCGGCATCCTTTAGGCCGAAAGCCGGATGGGCGCGGATGGCGTCCAAAACATCGGTCAGGCTTTCGGCAGTATCGGCGGTCAGAAATTGCGGTGCCCAGGCGTGGCGGTCGGCGCTGGCCGCGCTCATCCAGGCCGGTAGCCCGGCTTCGGTGACCGTGCGGGCGACTTCCCGCATCTCTTCCGCACGGCGGGTGCCGTGGACGAGCGAGCGGGAAATCATATAGCGCGCCAGTTTTTCCCAATCCGGGCCAGGCAGCAGATCGGCGAGGGAGGTTAGCACCCGATCCTCCACCCCATAGTAACGGGCGGCGAGCAGGGATTCGGTCAGCAACGCTTCGATCCCTTTGATCATGACGCTGCGGCACATTTTGGCGGCGGAGGCTTTGCCCAAGACCTCCGAAAACACCGTCAGGCCGGAAAACCCCAGCGCGGCAAGATCCTGCTTGGCGGCCTCGGCTGCGGGGCCGCCAAGCAGGATCGGGGTTCCCAGGCGCTTCGGCGGAAAGGGCGACATGACGGCGGCTTCGACGTACACGCCGCCTTGGCCGGAAATCGCGGCGGCGGCGGCTTGCTTCTGACCAGGAGAGGCCGAGTTGAGATCGAGATAGCGGGCGCCTGCGGCCAAGCTGGGGGCGACCGCTTCCGCCGCCGCCAGGGTTTGTGCCGCCGTGACGGCAGCGAAGACCCAATCGGCCCCCGCAACCGCAGCTTTCGCCGAGGGCAAGACCGCCAATCCCCGCGCGGCTGCCTGTCGGGCTGGGCGGCTGTCGGGATCGGTAAACTGCGTATCCCAGACGGTTAGAGAGGCTTTGCCAGTCAGATCGTCCGCTAGAATTTGGCCGACCTCGCCAAAGCCAATCAAGGCAATGCGCGTCATGTCTGCCCCTCCCAAACGCTCCGAGGAACATAGATCGCCCCGCGCATCAGCTTGCGCGCGGTGCGCAGCAGCGCGGCGCGGCGCACGGTAACCTGCGGCGCGTCGATGGTCCCGCCGATATCCACATCCATATCGACCGAGAAAAAGCCGGTAGGATGTTCGACATCAAGAACGCTGAGGCCCGCTGCTGCCGGGCCAGCGACATCGGCGGCGATGGTGCCGGGCAGCACGCAGGCGGTGGCGACACTGACGGCGGCCAGCACGCCGATAGCATCATGCACGCGGTGCGGAATAAAACTGCGCGTCATAACCACGCCGCCGTTTTGCGCGGGGGCGAGCAGGGTCATTTTCGGAACGGTCTGGCGCGTCACATCGCCAAGGGCCATCAGCGGGCCGACTGCACGGCGGATGGCCTCCACCCGCGCCTTCAGCGCCTCATCCCCCTCCAGCGCCTCGACGCTTTCATAGCCGGTCTTGCCGAAATCGGCGGCGCGCATCAGCACCACTGGCATACCATTATCGATGCAGGTTACGTCGATCCCGTCGATGGTATCGCGCAGCCGCCCCGTGGGCAGCAGGGCGCCGCAGGTCGATCCGGCGACGTTCAGAAAATCGGTTGGAATCGGGGCCGCAGTGCCGGGAACCCCATCGATCCGCGCGGTCCCCTCGTAACTCACCTGGCCTTTGGGGGTTTGAACATAGGCGACGGCCAAACCGCCGCTATTGACCATGTGAATGCGTACCGGCGTTACGGGGCCGCTGACGGGCACCCAACCGTTTTCAATCGCCCATGGCCCAACCCCGGCCAGGATATTGCCGCAGTTCTGCGCATCGCTAACCTCGGCGCGATCCACGACCACTTGCAGAAAAAGATAATCGACATCGGCGTCCGGGTGGGCCGAGCGGCTGAGAACGGCGACTTTGCTGGTCAGCGGATGGGCGCCGCCCATGCCATCAATCTGGCGCGCATCGGGCGACCCCAGCGCCGCCAGCAGCACCCGGTTGCGGGCGGCAGGATCGGCGGGCAAGTCCTGCGCCTCGAAATAAAGGCCTTTCGACGTACCGCCGCGCATGATCGTGCAGGGAATTGCGCGCTGCATCGGGGGTTACTCCGCCTTGGCCGAGCGGTAGACCAGCCCTTTTTCGGCAAGGCGCGGGCGCATATTATAAATATCAAGGCCGAGTTCCCCGGCCTGTAGGCGGGCGCGGGTGCCCGCTTCCTTGGCTTCGCGCGCGGCGCATTTCTCGATAACCGCAGCGGCTTGGGCTTGCGGTACGACGACGACACCATCGTCATCGGCGACGATAACATCGCCCGGATGAACCACGGCGCCCGCGCAGACGACGGGCAGGTTCACGTCACCCAAAGTTTCCTTGACCGTACCCTGGGCATAGACGGCCTTCGACCAGACGGGAAAGCCCATTTCCGTCAGGGTCGCCGTATCGCGCACCCCGGCGTTGATGATCAGACCGCGCACGCCGCGCGCCATTAACGAGACGCCGAGCAGGTCGCCGAAATAACCATCCTCGCAAGGGCTGGTTGGCGTAACGACGAGAATATCGCCTGCCTGACATTGTTCGACCGCGACGTGGATCGTCCAATTATCCCCCGGCGCGACCGTGCAGGTCACGGCGGACCCGGCGATATGGGCGGGGCGGAAGATCGGGCGCAGCCCGGCGTCCATCAGTCCCGTGCGCCCCTGGGCTTCATGAACCGTGGCAACGCCAAATTGGACGAAACGGTCCAGAAGATCGCGCGGTAAGCGGGGAATATCGGTGACTACCGTCGGCATGGCGTTTCTTCCCTCAACACGCAGCAGCTTCGGCTGCCTTTCTTAAGGGTATTCAGCCTGAGTTTGCGCCGACGCACGAGACATAAGCCCGCTGCTTGATATAAAATTTTGTTAGACCTGACCAGAAGGCCGAACCGATGGACCCGATCGTCCTGCCCAAGCTTCGCCTGTTGCGCGCCATCGCCGTTACGGCAAAGCTGGGGCAAACGCGCGCGGCGGCGGATGCGCTGCATTTAACCCAACCCGCCGTTACCCAGGCGATTGCCCGGCTGGAAGCGACCCTCGAAACCCCACTGTTCACCCGCAGCCCGTCCGGCGTTTATCCGACCGATAGCGGCCTGCGGCTGGTGACGCGGATTGACCGCGCCTTCGACCATCTTGCGGTTGCCGAGCGCTTGTTTCCGCCGGAGGGGCGACGCGGGGCGGGGTGGCTGCGCGATGTGCTGACACTGGTTCAGGCCCGCGCCTTCGTGCAAACCGTCCGGGCGGGCAGTCTAACGCTGGCGGCCCAGGGATTGGGCGTCTCGCAACCAAGCATCAACCGCGCGGTGCGGGAGTTGGAACTATTGGTGGGGCGCGATCTCTTCGACCGCACTCCGCGCGGGATGGAGCCGACGCGGGAAGCGCGGGCGCTGGTCCGCCCCATCGCGCTGGCACTGACCGAAATCGAGCAAGGGGTGCAGGAGGTACGCGAGCAGCGCGGCATGATGGATGGGGCCGTTACAGTGGGCTGCCTGCCGCTGGCGCGGACCCGCATTCTGCCGCAGGCGGTGCTGGCGCTGCTCGGTGATTTCCCCGATGCCCGGTTGCGCATTGTCGATGGTGCCTATGCCGACCTGCTGGATGATCTCCGCCACGGCGGTATCGATTTTATTCTCGGCGCCCTGCGTCAGCCGGTTCCAACGCCGGAAATCGAGCAGGAAGAATTGTTCCGCGAACCCTTGTCGATCATCGTGCGGCGGGGCCATCCAATCCTGACGCTCGCGGCCCCCAGCCCGGCTGATCTTGCCGCGCTGGATTGGATCGTCGCGGCCCCAGGGGCCCCCGCCCGCCAACAGTTCGAAGACTTCTTCCACCGCGCAGGGCTGGCTGTGCCTAGGCGGTTGATCGAATGCGGCTCCCTGATCGCGACCCGGTCATTGATGCTGGGGAGCGACCGGGCGACCGTTTTATCTGCTCGTCAGGTCAGCCACGATGTGGCAACCGGGCAACTCGCCGTGCTGCCCGTTCCGCTACCGGAAACAGATCGTCCCATTGGTCTCGCAACCCGAAAAGGTTGGCAGCCAACGCGATTGCAGGCGGCCTTGCTCGACTGCATCCGCGCTTCGGCAGCGGCTCCGGGATAGGCTAGATAAGAGGTGCTGTTTACGACGCCGCCCGCTGGTTCAGTAAATCGAGCGCCACATCTATACTCATATCTTCCTGTCCGCCGACCATGCGCCGCCGGCCAAGTTCCATCAGAATATCGCGGGTATCGACAGCATAGGTTTTGGAGGCATTTTCCGCGCATTGCCTGCGCCCGCACCCATCCTAACCAGCGACGCATCGACGTGCACGGCCCCGACCTCAATCTCGGCCACTGTATCAGCGAATTTAATGTTCCAACTGGCAATGCGGCTGACCGATTAGCTCTCTAAACCCAACCGAGGTCTCAAAATCAGCGGGAGAAGCCCTGATCCGAACCCGGTGCGGCAACCGACGCGCGGTGTACGAGTGGGACCGGCCAGACCTCCTGGATCCCCTGTGGCGTCGCGCCACCCAAAAGGGCCAACAGATGTTCAGCAACGCGGACACCTGCCGCTCGAATCGACGACGAGCTTGTCGTCAGCGGCGGATTCAGCCCGGCAGGATCGACGGCGGGTAGGCCATCATCATGAGCGACAACCGAAATATCCTCGGGGACGCGCAAGCTACAATCGCGCAAAGCGCGCAAACATCCGAGGGCTTCGACCATGCTGGAGCACAGAAAGGCCGTTGGGCGCGGGGTTTCGGTCAGTGCCTCCCGCGTCTGCCGATAGCCGTTCTCCTCCGACATACTGGCCGAGAAAATCAACCGGGGATCGGGCGTTAAGCCCGCATCGGCAAAGGCTTGTCTGTAGCCATCGAGGCGATGCTGCGCGAACGTATAGTCGGTTAAGCCATTCAGGAGAACGACGCGCTGGTGCCCGTGCGCGATGACATGGGCTGCCTGGGCATAAAAGGCGCCGCGATTATCGATGTCCATAAATGGGTAGGGGACCGCAGCCTGTGTTCGCCCATGCAGTACAAACGGTAATCCCAGATCCATGAGCAGCGGCACACGCGGGTCTTGGACCAAAGGGCCTGATAGAATGACGCCATCTATCTGACCAGAAGCCGCCAAATTTCGATAGGTTTGCAGATCGTCGCCCGTCGTTTCGGCCCCCGAGAGCGCCAGCATCACCCCTCTTTCGGTACAGTGCGAGACGACGCCGACCAAAAACTCCATGAAATGCGGATCGAGCAGAAGATTGGCTTTCGGGGGAAAAACAACGCCGATTGCCCCGGCGCGCCCGGTCGCCAGCCGGCGAGCAACGGGATTAGGGCGATAGCCAAGTCGCTCAGCGGCCTCGGCCACGCGGGCCTTGGTTTCTTTATTGACCTCGGGGAACCCATTTAACGCCCGGCTTACCGTCGCGCGCGAAAGACCGAGCGCCTCGGCGAGTTCCTTTAACCGGATCTGTGCTGCCATTTTTCTAAACCGACTGTCCCCACGTTAACCGAGTTTAGCGCCCTTCAAAAAAGAGCGCGAGCAAAGATAGGCGGGTTGACGCCCTGTCCCGTTCAGCCGTATGGTTGATGTGTTCAAACCGGTTTAAATGCGGTTTCCGACACAAAACAACTCATGAGGCGGCCAAAGCCGCCCGGTTTTTGGGAGAGAACCATGCGTCGTTTCGCAGCTTTCGTAGCGCCCACGTTAACGGCGCTTCTGTTTTCCGTCAGTGCGTCGGCGGTCGAGATTTCACTCTCGTGTGGGGCCGTTGGGGCTGAATTAACCCATTGCCAAGCCGGGGCCGACGCGTGGGCAAAGGCCACCGGACACACGGTCAAAATTGTCTCGACCCCCAATTCCGCGACCGAACGGTTAGCCCTCTATCAACAGATCCTGGCGAGCGGCAGCAGTGATATTGATGTATTCCAAATCGATGTGATTTGGCCGGGGATTCTGGTGAATTATATGATTGATTTGACGCCCTATGCGAAGCAAGAGACGCTTCAGCATTTTGTGTCGATCGTTGCTAATAATACGGTCAATAATAAACTAGTCGCGATGCCGTGGTTTACGGATGCTGGGCTTTTATATTATCGGAAAGATCTGTTAGAAAAATATGGAACGAAAGTACCAACCACTTGGGCCGACCTTGCAAGCGTTGCCGAGAAAATCCAGGCAGGTGAGCGTAAGGCTGGCAACGACAAAATGTGGGGCTTCGTCTTTCAAGGGAAAGCCTATGAAGGATTGACCTGCAATGCGCTTGAATGGGTCGATTCGTTCGGCGGCGGCACCTTCATGGATGATGCGGGTAAAATCACCGTCAATAACCCGCACGCCATCGAAGCGCTGAAAACG
Source organism: Elstera cyanobacteriorum (assembly GCF_002251735.1). Lineage (NCBI taxonomy): Bacteria > Pseudomonadati > Pseudomonadota > Alphaproteobacteria > Rhodospirillales > Rhodospirillaceae > Elstera > Elstera cyanobacteriorum. The sequence continues at coordinate 86,743 of NZ_NOXS01000020.1, forward strand.
GTAGCAGGATGGGTTGGCTCCATCACCCCAGAAGGCGTGCTTGGCTATGCCGAAGAGGAGGCCCGAGGTATTTGGCAATCGGGCAATGCCGTTTTTATGCGGAATTGGCCCTATGCTTGGGCACTGGGGCAGGCCGCAGATAGTCCGATCAAGAATAAGATCGGCGTCGCCGCGCTTCCGAAAGGCGGGGCCAATGGCAAATATTCAGGCGCGCTCGGGGGATGGCAGTTATCAGTCTCTAAATTTTCGAAAAATCAGGCTGTAGCGGCTGATTTGGTCATGTATTTGACCAGTGATGCCGAACAGAAGCGCCGTGCCCTGGTAGGTGGGTATAATCCAACCCGTCCTGCCCTGTATCAGGATAAGGAAATCCTAGCGGCGAACCCCTTCTTCGACTCGCTCTACGAAACCTTCACCAATGCGGCCGCCCGACCGGCAAAGGCGACAGGGGCGAAATATAACCGCGTCTCCAACGAAATCTGGAATGCAACGCACGCGGTTCTGTCGAAGAAGGAAACGGCAGAGAAAGCCGTCCCGGCTTTGGAAGCCGCCTTAGTGCGCGCGATGCGCTGACCCTGCCGTTCATCGAAGCGGGGGCTTTTTAAAGGTTCCCGCCGTCTCACTTTTGGAGCGACAGCCAATGGCTGGGCTTTCACGCCGCAAAGCGCGGGCTGCTTGGATCTTCCTTGCACCAATGCTGATCACGCTCGCCGCCATCGCCGGATGGCCGCTGCTGCGCACGTTCTGGTTTAGCCTAACGGATGCTTCGATGGCCGATTTATCGGCCTGGAAGTTCATCGGCTTCGACAATTATCTGATGAAAGATCAATATGGTTGGGGTGGGTTGTTGGTCGATCCCGACTGGTGGCGCGCGGTCTATAATACGCTGGTTTTTACGATCTTATCGGTCACGCTAGAGACGATTTTTGGCCTGTTGGTCGCTCTCGTCCTCCATCAGCGTTTCTTTGGTCGTAGCTTTATCCGTGCCGCTATTCTTGTGCCTTGGGCCATTCCAACGATTGTTTCGGCGAAAATCTGGGCGTGGATGCTGCATGACCAATTCGGCATTCTGAATTCGATGATGCTCAGCCTTGGGCTGATTACTCAGCCGATTGCCTGGGCGGCATCGCCGGATACGGCCCTAGCCGCAATCGTTCTGGTGGATGTCTGGAAGACCACGCCCTTTATGGCCCTTCTGTGTCTAGCTGCGCTGCAAATGCTTCCAACCGATTGTTACGAGGCGGCCCGACTGGACGGTATTCCGGCCTGGAGGCTGTTCTTTAAGGTAACACTTCCTCTGATTCGACCCGCCTTGATGGTGGCGGTTATCTTTCGGGCGCTCGATGCTTTGCGTGTCTTCGACGTCATCTACGTGCTGACCTCTAATACGCGGGATACCATGTCGATGTCGGTCTTCGCCCGACAGCATCTCGTGGAATTTCAAAGCGTTGGGTATGGCTCAGCGGCGTCAACGGCGCTGTTCATGGTTATTGCGCTGTTGACCGCGCTCTATCTGACGCTTGGGCGGGTCAAGCTCGCCGCTGACCCGAACTGAAGGGGATTGCCATGGGATTCCAACGGTCTAAATCGGGCAAAATCTTTCGGCGGATCGCTTTCGCAGGCGCGGTCCTGGCTATCGCCGTAATCGCCCTCTTTCCGTTTTACTATGCGATTCTGACTTCTTTTAAAACAGGCTCAGCGCTGTTTCAGGTTAGCTATTGGATCGGGGATATAACTCTTATCAATTATCAGTCGATTTTCCGCGAACAGCCGTTTGGCCTCCAGATTTTAAATTCGCTGCTCGTCGCGACCGTCGTGGTCGGCCTATCGCTGCTTCTCGGCGTGACAGCGGCCTTTGCTTTCGGTCGGGTGCGATTTCGAGGGCGCGGTCTGTTGCTGGTGACGGTGCTTGCGGTCTCAATGTTCCCGCAGGTGTCTATCTTGTCGGGCATGTTCGAGCTGGTGCGCGCTTTGGGTTTATACAACCGCCTTCCCTCGCTCATCCTCTCGAACCTTGTCTTGACGCTGCCGTTCACGGTCTGGGTATTCACCACCTTCATGCGGGAGTTGCCCAAGGAGTTGGAAGAAGCCGCCTATGTGGACGGGGCGACTCCCTGGACCGTCGTCCGGCGTGTTTTTCTGCCCTTGATGGGACCGGCCTTAGTAACGACGGGGCTGCTCGCCTTCATCGCCTCTTGGAACGAGTTTCTCTTCGCGCTCACCTTCACGCTGTCCAGCGAAACCCGAACGGTTCCGGTAGCGATTGCCCTGATCTCTGGGGCAACCGCGCTGGAACTGCCTTGGGGGGGCATTATGGCGGCATCGGTGGTTGTGACGGTCCCGCTGATCCTTCTCGTGTTTATTTTCCAACGACGCATCGTCTCGGGCCTGACGGCCGGGGCGATCAAAGGATAGATGATGACGAATGTAGACTGGTGGCGCGGCGCGGTACTCTATCAAATCTATCCGCGCTCGTTTTATGATGCCGATGGCAATGGCATCGGCGATCTGCGCGGCATTACCGCCAAGCTGGATTATATTGCTTCCCTGAACGTCGATGCGATTTGGGTCTCGCCATTTTTCCCGTCGCCCATGGCAGACTTCGGCTATGACGTCTCAGATTTCTGTGGGGTTGACCCGCTGTTTGGAACTCTGGCCGATGCCGATGCGCTGATTGCGGGCGCCCATGCGCGCGGCTTAAAAGTATTGATCGACCTCGTCATCAGCCATAGTTCGGATCAGCACCCTTGGTTTGTTGAGAGCCGCCGCGACCGACATAATCCAAAGGCCGATTGGTATGTCTGGGCCGATGCGGAGTCCGATGGCACGCCTCCAAATAATTGGCTATCGATTTTCGGCGGTTCGGCCTGGGAGTGGGATGCCCGGCGCCGTCAATATTACCTCCATAACTTCCTGAAGGCGCAACCCGACCTAAACTTTCATAATCCCGATGTTCAGGCGGCGGTTCTCGCGGCGGCGCGTTTTTGGCTCGAGCGCGGCGTTGATGGCTTCCGGCTCGATACGGTCAATTTTTACTTCCATGATCTAGCCTTGCGATCCAATCCACCAGCCCCGGCGGATGCGGCGGTCAATACAGTGCCGCGCAGCAACCCTTACGGTTTTCAACTGCACCTCTATGATAAAACCCGGCCCGAGAATTTGGGTTTCTTGGAAAAATTGCGGGCGCTTCTCGATCAATATCCGGGCACGACGACGGTGGGCGAGCTTGGCATCGACAATGATGTCGCCGAAACAACCGCAGCCTATACCGAGGCGGGGAAGCGGCTTCATATGGTCTACGGGTTTGACTTACTCGCCCCCAATGTAACGGCGGTTGATATTCGGCAGGCGGTTGAACGGACCGAGGCTGGCTTAGGGTCCGGCTGGATTTCCTGGGCCTTGTCCAATCACGATTTTCCGCGCGTGATTTCCCGGTGGGGGTATGCAGACGTTGCCCCCCTGGCGGCCCCGATGCTGATTGCGCTCGCAACGGCTTTACGCGGATCGCCGTGTCTGTATCAAGGGGATGAACTCGGGCTCATCGAGGCGGATGTGCCGTTCGAGCGTTTGCAAGACCCTTATGGCAAAACTTTTTGGCCGGAGTTTAAGGGGCGCGATGGGTGCCGAACGCCGATGCCCTGGGCGGCTCAGGCGCCCTTCAGCGGTTTTTCTGACGTAGACCCATGGTTGCCGATCCCTGCAGATCATGCGCATGCCGCCGTCGACCGACAAGCGGCTGATCCGGCCTCCCCCCTCAATCGCATTCGCCATTTCTTGAGATGGCGGCGCGGCGAAGCGAGCCTTCGGCACGGCGCGATCCGCTTCTTCGATGCGCCGGCGCCAGTCCTCCTATTTCAGCGCGGCGATGACCGACTATGTGCCTTTAACCTGGGGCGCGAGGCGGTCGAGGTTACGTTACCGCGCGCTGGGCATGTCCTGCGGGAGAGCGGCTTCGAGGCCGATCTGAGCGGGCAGACCTTAACCTTGCCGCCCTTAGGTGCGGCCTTTTTGGCAGATTCTTAGAGGGACGGACGATGGCGGGTGTTACGCTGCGCGGGGTACGCAAATCCTTTGGCCAGATCGAGACCATTCACGGAATTGATCTCGATATTCCAGATGGCAAGTTCCTGGTTCTCGTTGGCCCATCGGGTTGCGGCAAGTCAACCCTCTTACGGTTGTTGGCCGGATTGGAAGAGGTCAGCAGCGGTACGATCAGCATTGGCGAGCGCGATGTGACGGGCTGCACCCCTGCCGAACGGGGGGTGGCGATGGTCTTTCAATCCTATGCTCTTTATCCCCATATGACCGTTGCCGAAAATATGAGCTTTGGCCTGGAGATGAAAAAACTCTCCAAGACTGAAATTCAAAACCGGGTTTCGCAGGCCGCTGCGCGCCTGGAGTTAACCCCCTTGCTCGACCGTTTGCCGAAGAACCTCTCCGGCGGTCAGCGCCAGAGGGTTGCAATCGGGCGCGCCATCGTGCGCGATCCCAGTGTTTTTCTGTTCGATGAGCCTTTATCCAACCTCGATGCCGCCTTACGCGTTCAGATGCGCCAGGAAATCGCCGAACTGCAACGAAGTTTGAAAGTCACGACGGTCTACGTCACCCACGACCAGGTTGAGGCCATGACAATGGCTGATATTATCTGCGTCTTGCGCGGGGGAACGATCGAACAGGTTGGAACGCCGCTCAGTCTCTACCATCATCCGCATAATCAGTTCGTTGCCGGGTTTATCGGAACCCCGTCAATGAACTTTCTTGATACGCTGATCATCGATAAAACCGAGGCGCGCCCCACTGTTCGGCTTCCGTCGGGACATAGTTTCAGCCCAACCGTAACCGCCGCCGATGCGCGCCCCGGGGATAGGGTTTCGCTTGGGTTGCGGCCCGAACATCTCGCCTTAACCGCGCCCGAGGGGGCCGAGCTAACGGGAACGCTTCGCACTGTCGAACGGTTGGGGGAGGTTCACTACGCCTATATCAGTTTAGCCGATGGGCAGGCGCTGACCGTGAAGGGCAGCGGGGATACGGCGCTTTCCGCTGGGGATCTCGTTGGTATTGTCCTTAATCCTGCCGAAAGCCATTTGTTTAACAGTCAGGGCTTAGCCTGGCCGCGGGTGAACTGACAGCGGTATTGGGGGGGGCGCATCATCATTGTGCGCAGCCGGGCGGGATTACTCGACCTGGCCCACCGGTAAACAGCGCCGTCACGATTAAACATTATACGCTGCAGTCGTGGGCGTGTCTCGGCGCGCTCGAAATATATTACCGGCTCTCGGAGTAACTACCGCGACCTCATGTCCTTGGGTGCTCAATCCAATGCTTCCCTCTCGGCAACGCTGGGTTTCGAACCGTTCACCTCGCGGTCATCGGGCGCCGTGCCGCCTTTGATCGAACGACAGGGGTAATATGGTCGCCGTCTTTAGCTTGGGTAACGGCAAGATCATAGGCGGCTTGCAGGGCCGGGGAGATTGTTCACATCGTGGTCATGCGACGCGGGGAGAAGGCGCAACCCGCACCCTTGACTCCTTCAGTCAAAATAGAACATAAGATGAACAATGTTGATGTCATCCTCTCTTTATCCTTCGTCGGTCGTGGGGCGGCGGGATGCGCGCCTCAGCCCGCCCGAGGACCGCGCACTTGTCTCCCTTGGCACGGCGGACCTTGACGCATTCCTCCCGTGGGGGGGATTGCCCAGCGATGGGTTGCACGAGGTGTGCGGCAATGGGGCGTTCGGGTGGGCCGCCGCGCTCGCCGGGCGGGCGTTGGCTGAACGGCAGGGGGACATGTTTTTTCTGGGGCCGCCAAGCCTGTTTGGCCTCTATCCGCCCGGCCTCCAGCGGTTCGGGATTACACCGGACAGGGTGCTGATTGGCGAGGCAAAAGCCGAGAAGGAGCGGCTCTGGGCCTTAGAGGAAGCGTTACGCAGCGGGTGTTTCGCTGCCGTGCTGGCGGTCGCCGATAGCCGCGATCTTACGGTCTCGCGGCGGCTGCACCTGGCCGCAGAGGCAGGGGAGAGCATGGCGCTACTGCTCTGCCGAACCGGCGGGGCAAGTGCGGCGCTCACCCGCTGGGACGTCGCCCCTATAGCCGGGGACGGAAAGCCGCGCTGGCGGGTTTCTCTGCAGCGCTGCCGGGGCGGACGGCCCGCCGAGTTTATCGCGGGGTGGGAGCATGACGCGCTTTGTCTCTATCCAACTGCCCTTCTGGGCGACTGATCGGCTGGGGTGGCCCGCCGACCGCCGGGCGGCCCTCCTGACGAAAGACGGTAGCGCCCTTTTGCTCGCCGCGGTCACGCCCGCAGCCGCGCGGGAGGGGTTGCGGCCTAGTCAAAGGCTGGCCGACGCGCTGGCGGCTTTTCCTGATTTACCTGTGGAGACGTTCGAGGCGGAGGCAACCCATCAGGCGCTGGTTCGTCTCGCCGCCCGGTGCCGCCGTTGGTCGCCGCTGACCGCACCGGATGGCGAGGCGGCGCTGCTGCTCGACGTGACCGGCGTTGCGGGGCTGTTTGGGGGGGAGGAAGGGCTGATGGCGGATATTGCCGCCGCCTTTACGGGCTTTGGGCTGCATCACCGCCTTGCGCTGGCAGAGACGCCGGGGGCAGCTTGGGCCTGGGCGGCGTTCGGCACGGGCGGAATTTTGCCGGTCGGATCGCTGCGCCAGATGCTGGCGCCGTTGCCGGTGGCGGCCTTGCGGTTAACGCCGGACGTGCTGGCCGGGTTGCATAAGCTCGGACTGCGGCAGATTGGGGCTTTGCTCGACCAGCCGCGCGCCCCGCTCGCCAACCGTTTTGGGCAGCAAGCCGTGCGGCGGCTCGATGCCGTGCTTGGACGGACCCAGCAGGCGTTGCGCTGGCAGAAGCCCGCCGTGCGCTATGTCGAACGGACACCCTTTGTTGAGCCGATTGGAACGCGCGAGAGTGTGGAAGCGGCGCTCGGTCATCTGCTGACTCGGCTGATCGACCGGTTAACAGCGGCGGGGCTGGGCGTGCGGCGGTTGGTCTTCATCCTGGAACGGGTGGACGGCACTTGGCAGGATTTCAGCATCGGCACGGCGCAAGCGGAGCGCGATCCGCGCGTGCTGGCGCGGCTGTTCCGCGATCCGCTGGATGGCCTCGACCCTGGTTTCGGGATTGAGGCCGCGCGATTGGAGGCGGTTGAAACCGCCCCCTTCCTCCGCCGTCAACCGGGGCTGGACGGGCGGGCCGTCATCCGCGACCGGCTTGCCCCGCTGCTCGACCGGCTGCGGCAACGGCTGGGGGACGCGTCCGTCTATCGGCTGCATCCCCAGGAAAGCCATTGGCCGGAAGCTGCAATCCGCCGGGCCGATCCGCTTGCGCCAGTACCGTCTTTTGCCGCCCCGCCGCCGCCGCGCCCGATGCAGCTTTACACCCCACCGCAGCCCGTGGAGAGCGATGGCGCCGACTATTTCATCTGGCAGCGCCGTACCCATCGCATCCGCCGCGCCGAAGGGCCAGAACGGATCGCCCCCGACTGGTGGCGGACGCCGGAGAGCCCGGCGCGGGATTATTGGCGGGTAGAGGATACGGCGGGCGGGCGGTTCTGGCTGTTTCAGACCCGCCCGAATGATCAGCCCGGCCCTTGGTTTCTGCACGGGGTTTTTCCATGATTGCCTATGCCGAGCTTCAGGTGACGAGCAATTTCAGCTTCCTGCGCGGGGCGAGCCATCCCTGGGAGTTGGTCGGGACGGCGGCAGAGCTGGGTTATACCGCCATCGGGTTAACCGACCGGAATAGTCTTGCCGGGATCGTGCGGGCGCATGTCGCGGCGCGCGGCAAGAAAATCCGCTTTCTGCCCGGCTGCCGTCTCGATCTTCAGGATGCGCCGTCGCTGTTGGTCTATCCACAAGACCGCGCGGCCTATGGCCGTCTTTGTCGCCTGCTAACCTTGGGGAAGCGCCGGGCAATAAAAGGTGAGTGCATCCTGTGGGCGGAAGATTTGGCGGGGGCTTTGACCGGCCATCAAGTCATCGCCCTGACCGAAACGCCCATCGGTATGGAGTGGCTGGGGCACCTGAAAGCGATGACCGATCCCGGCGCGCTGTCGCTTGCCGCCAGCCATCTACTGACCGCCGAGGCCGAGGCCCGCCTTGCCACAACCGCCGCCCATGCCGCTGCAGCGGGGGTGCCGCTCATTGCCGTCAATGATGTGCATTACCACACGCCGAACCGCCGCCGTTTGCAAGACGTGCTGACCTGCATCCGCGAAGGCTGCCGGATCGAGGACGCGGGCTTCCGCCTCTTTCCCAATGCCGAGCGCCACCTAAAGGCACCCGCCGCGATGGCCGCCCTGTTCAGGGACTATCCCCAAGCGCTCAACCGGACGTGCGATATTGCCGAAGCCTGCCGCTTTTCGCTGGATGAGCTGCACTATGAGTATCCCGAGGAGCCAATTCCAGCGTGGCTGACCCCGCAAACCTATCTTGAACGGCTGACCTTTGAAAAAGCGGCGGGCCGCTATCCCAATGGGGTGCCGGAGAAGGTTGAGGCACTGCTGCGCAAGGAACTCGACCTGATCGGCAAGCGCGATTTCGCCCGCTATTTCCTGACGGTGAACGATATCGTCGAGGAGGCAAACCGCCGGAATATTCTCTGCCAGGGGCGCGGGTCGGCGGCCAATTCGGCGGTCTGCTTTGTTCTGGGAATTACCGCAGTCGATCCCGCTGATAGCGAGGTTCTGTTCGACCGCTTCATCTCCGAAGCGCGGGAGGAGCCGCCCGATATCGACGTGGATTTCGAGCATGAGCGGCGAGAGGAGATTATTCAGTATCTCTATGCCCGCTATGGCCGCGACCGGGCGGGTCTGGCGGCAACCTTGATCTGTTATCGTGGTCGCAGCGCGATTGGCGAGGTCGGCAAGGTCATGGGCTTGTCGGAAGATACAACGCGCGCCCTGGCCGGGCTGGTCTGGGGCAGTTATGGCAGTGGCGTGGAGGATGATCAGGTGCGTAAGGCCGGGTTCGATCCGACCGAACCGCGCCTCGCCGAAGCCTTGCGCCTATCGGCGCAGATTATCGGTTTTCCCCGCCATCTCTCCCAGCATGTCGGCGGGTTTGTGCTAACGCGCGGCCTGCTGGAAGAACTGGTGCCCATCGGCAATGCCGCGATGGCGGACCGTACCTTCATCGAGTGGGATAAGGACGATATCAACGCCCTGCGGATCATGAAGGTCGATGTGCTGGCGCTGGGCATGCTGACCTGCATTCGCCGTGCCTTCGACCTGCTGGCCGAGCGCTACGGCCTGCCGATGACCCTGGCGACGGTGCCGCGCGAGGACCCAGAAGTTTACGATATGCTGTGCCGCGCCGATACGCTGGGTGTCTTCCAAGTGGAAAGCCGGGCGCAGATGAACATGCTCCCCCGCCTGAAGCCGCACTGTTTCTACGATCTTGTTATTCAAGTCGCTATCGTCCGCCCCGGCCCGATCCAGGGGAACATGGTGCATCCCTTCCTAAAACGCCGGGATGGGCTAGAGAAGCCCGACTATCCGCCGCGCCGGTCGCCCGATGGCCGTTTGCTGACGGGGGAGAATGAACTAAAGGCGGTTCTCAATCGCACCCTTGGGGTGCCCTTGTTCCAAGAACAGGCAATCCGTATCGCCCAGGTTGCGGCAGAGTTCGACGCGCAGGAGGTGAATGATCTGCGCTATGCGATGGCGACCTTCCGGCGTCGGGGCACGATCGAAACTCTGGAAAAGCGCATGGTCGAGCGCATGGTCAAGCGCGGCTATGATCGGGATTTCGCCCAACGCTGCTTCGATCAGATCAAGGGTTTCGGCGATTACGGTTTCCCGGAAAGCCATGCCGCCAGCTTTGCCCGGCTGGTCTATATTTCGTCCTGGCTGAAGTGCCATTTTCCGGCAGTGTTTGCGGCGGCCTTGCTCAATTCGCAGCCGATGGGGTTTTACGCCCCGGCGCAGATCGTCCGCGATGCGCGCCAGCATGGGGTGGAGGTCCGCCCGCCCGACGTGAATAGCAGCGATTGGAATTGCACCTTGGAAGCGGCGGTCGGCGGTTGGGCCTTGCGCCTCGGCCTGCGGTTGATCGACGGGTTGGGGGCAGACAGCGCCGAGCGGCTGGTGACGGCGCGGGCGCGTGGGGCCTTTCGCTCGGTCGAAGCTGTGCAGCATCGGGCCGTGCTGAGCCGGGCGCAGGTCGAAGCTTTGGCGAACGCCGATGCTTTCGGCTCCTTGGGGCTCTCCCGCCGCCGTGCCCTATGGGCCGCTAAAGCCCTAACCGCAGAAGCCCCCCTGCCGCTGTTCGCGGCGGCCGGGGAAGGGGCGCTGCTCTTCGCCGAAGCCGAACCGATCCTGCCGCCCGCCCCGCCGGAAGAAGCCGTGATCGAGGATTACCGCAGCCTCAGCCTGTCCTTGAAGGATCATCCCATGAGCTTCCTGCGCAACGCTTATCGCACGCAAGGGGTGCTCTCTTCGGCAGAAATCGCGGCGCTGCCGGATGGGGCGCCGGTCATGGCGGCGGGATTGGTCTTAGTCCGCCAGCGGCCCGGCACGGCGAAAGGCGTCGTCTTCATCACGCTCGAAGACGAAACCGGCATCGTCAATGCCGTGGTCTGGGCCAAGGTCATGCAGGAGTATCGCCCGGTATTGATGCAATCGCGCCTGCTGCTGATCCGCGGCAAGCTTCAGCGCAGCGATGCGGGGGCCGTGCCGATCCTACACCTCGTCTCCGATCATTTGGAGAACCGGACCAATGACCTTCTCGCACTGACGGGAACGACGCCAACCGCCTCATCAGGCTATCGCCCTGTTCTGTTCCGTCACCCGCGCGACGTGCAGATCATTCCGAAAAGCCGGGATTTTCATTGAGTGAAGGTGATTAGCGACGCGAAGGCTGTCTCATGGTTGTCTTGTTTGCTAAAGGACATGCTACGCCCCTGTACACGAAATGCCTGACAGGCCCCAATTGCTATGAGAATGCGGCGGTTGAGACATTCTTCCAAAGTTTGAAGGCTGCAGTGCTCTGGCGCCAAAGCTAGCCCGCGCAGACGACATTCATAACTGGGCAGGATCAGCCCCCTCGCATGCGAAACAAAGGTGGCATGGCAAGATAGATGATCGCCCAAATCCGGAACAAGTCCAGAAGGCTGACGGCTGAACTTAGGCCGCTGTCCCGAGCATGCCTAAGAAAATCGGTAACGGGGGTGTTTCATCGCGTAACTTTCCATCACTGCCATGCGAAGCAGAGAAAACCGTGCGACTGGCCGGTCCTCCGCAGGAGCGTGTGATGATCCAAGATATTTTTCGCCTAACCCACACCTCCGATCATCCCGATGCCGTCGCGGCCTTCGAGCGCGCGACGGAAGAGGTGGCGGGGCATCGGCGGGATGCCGGGGCGGCGCTCGGCGAGGCTTTGGCCGCCGACCCGCAATTGGTCGCGGCGCACTGTCTCAAAGGCTTCGCGCAACTGATCTTGGCCCGGTCAGAGCTTCAGCTTGGGGCGGAAGCGGCCTTACTGGCGGCTGAACAGGCCTTGCAGGCAAAAGGCGGTTCGGAGGATGAAACCCTTTTAGTCTTCGCCCTGCGTCGAGCGACCGAGGGAAAATTTCACGCGGCCGCCGACCTGCTGGATATAATTACCGACGCGCGGCCAACAGTGTTTTTACCACTAAAGTTAAGTCACGCCCTGCGCTTTATGGTGGGCGATTTGGCGGGCATGTTGAAATCTACCGAAGCGCTTGCCCCGGCCTATGATCCGGCCTTGGAAGGGTACGGATATTTCCTTGGCTGTCATGCCTTCGCATTGGAAGAAGCCGGGCGCTACGACGATGCCGAACGGGTGGGCCGAGCGGCGGCATTGGCCGAACCAAGGGATGCCTGGGGCATTCACGCTGTGGCCCATGTCTATGAAATGCGGCATCAGCCCGCCGATGGAATTGCGTGGATCAACGAACAGCGCGCGGCTTGGACCGGCTGCAACAATTTCGCCTATCACCTCGCGTGGCACCAGGCGCTGTTCCATCTGGAGCAGGGCGAGACGGATGCAACCTTTCATCTCTATGATACTGAGATTCGGGCGCAACCTACCGATGATTTCCGCGATATTACGAATGCGGCGTCACTGCTTTGGCGCTTGTCCGAGCAGGGGATTGCAGTTGGTGGTCGCTGGGAGGAGTTGGCCGACCGCGCGCGGCACCGCAAGACCGACGGAACATATATGTTCGCCGCCCTGCATCATTTGCTGTCACTTTTGGCGACCGGGGATTTTGCCAGCGCCCAGGAATGCGTCACGATGATTGGCACGCGGGCCGAGGGGACAGGCGATCAGGCGCGGGTGGCGGCCCATGTCGCCCGGGATTTGGCCGAGACCCTCTTGCGATCAGCGCAAGGCCAGCTTCCGCGCCATGATTTGTCGGAGTTGGCTGAACGGCTGCCGCTCTTGGGGGGAAGCCACGCACAGCGCGATGTCTTTATGCGCGCCCTTGCCCATAGCGCCGCCCGGCAGGGCAATCGCCGCGAAGCCGCGACCTTGCTGCGTCTGCGGGCCGAGCGGCGACGGGTGGACCGGTTTGCCGAACGGATGTTTCACGCTTTGGCGACGGTCCCCGCTGCGGTTACGCTGCCGCCGACGCAGCCCCTGTGGCGGCATCACGCTTAAGTGTCTGGAGGTTCAATGTCGGCGTCTTTCCCTTCGCCGCGCGCTCTTGCCGGGGTGCGAGTTCTTGATTTATCGCGCATCCTGGCAGGGCCAACTTGCACGCAATTATTGGGGGATTTAGGGGCGGAGGTGATTAAGGTCGAACGCCCCGGTACCGGCGACGATACGCGGACATGGGGGCCGCCGTTCGTTCAAAATCCTGCGGGGGAAGAGACCGATCTGTCAGCCTATTACCTATGTGCGAACCGCAACAAGCAGTCGATTGCCATTGATCTTGCGACAGAGGCAGGGGCCGACCTTATCCGGCGGTTGGTCGCGACTGCCGATGTGGTGATCGAGAATTATAAGCCCGGGGATTTGGCCCGGCGCGGTTTGGATTATGACGCGCTGAAGACGATCAAGCCCGATCTGATCTGGTGTTCGATTTCCGGCTTCGGCCAAACCGGCCCCTATTCGGACCGGATCGGTTATGATTTTCTCGTGCAGGCCATGGGCGGGATCATGAGCATCACCGGTCAGCCCGACGCTAAGGGCGGCGAGCCGGTGAAGGTTGGGGTCGGGATCGCCGACGTCGTTTGCGGGCTTTACGCGACGATTGGTCTGCTTGCCGCCCTCCGCCACCGTGATGCGACGGGCGAGGGCCAGATGATCGACCTAGCCCTCTACGATGCGCAGCTTTCCTGGCTGATCAATGCCGCGACCAATTTTCTTGTATCGGACCGGGTGCCGCAGCGTTTAGGCAATCGCCACCCCAATATCGCGCCCTATCAAACTTTTCGGGTGGCCGATGGGTATATTGTCGTCGCCGTCGGTAATGACGAGCAGTTCCGGCGCTTCGTTGCCGAACTCGGCCTGCCCGATCTCGCCGACGATCCGCGCTTTCGTCGCAATCGGGATCGCCTCTTGGCGGTCGATGCGCTGGAGGCAGCGGTTCTTCCGGCGCTCGCGGGCGATACGGTCGCCAATTGGTCCGACCGGCTTGCGCGCTGCAAGGTTCCTGCCGGTCCCGTGGCCAGCGTTGCAGAGGCTCTTGACAACCCCCATACAAAAGCACGCGAGATGGTTGTGTCCCTGGATGGTCCAGGCGATACCGGGCCGGTTCGGCTGCTGGGAAATCCCTTGAAGTTCAGCCGGACGCCGGTTGCCTATGATCGGGCACCGCCGCACCTTGATCAGGATCGGCTGCCGGTGTTAGCCGGGCTGCTGGGGTTGAGCGCCGAGGAGATCCAGGATTTGACCACGCGGGGCGCCTTCGGTTCCGGCGCCCCTTCGGAGGCTTGATATGCGCATTGCCGATGTGATTGCTCAAACGCTTGCGGCGCACGGTATCCGAACCGCCTTCGGCATGCCCGGCGGCGAAGTCGTCACGCTTCTGGATGCGTTGGAGGCGGCTGGGATCGCCTTTACGCTTGCCCGGAACGAAACGGCGGCGGCGATGATGGCGGCGGGTGCATCGGCCGTCACCGGTGCGCCGGGGCTTCTTCTGACGACCTTAGGGCCGGGGCTTGCCAACGCGGTGAATGGGATTGCCGACGCGCACCAAGAGCAGGTGCCCCTTATCGTTCTATCTGGGATCGTCGAGACCAGCGTTCGGGGGCGTTACACGCATCAGATCCTTGATCATGCTGCCTTGCTGCGCCCCCTCGTAAAAGCCAGTTTTGAGGTCTCGGCAGAAGGCGCGGCGGAAACCGTTGCCCGGGCGCTAGCGCTCGCCGTGCGGGCGCCGGCGGGGCCGGTTCATATCGATCTTTCCCCGGTTCTGGCGGCGCAGGCGGCGCCGGCATCGGCCCGTCCGCTGGCCCCGCCCGCGCGCCGTCATCCAGTACCGGCGGGCGACGATCCGATCCTGCGGGCGGTCGCGGATAAGATCGCCCACAGCCGTCATCCGATCATCCTCGCCGGGTTCGACGCCGCACGCTGTGGTGCGGCGGCCGCCGTGACCCTGCTGATGGACCAGCAGCGCATTCCCGTGATCACCACCTATAAAGCGAAGGGCTTAGTGCCGGAAGATCATCCGCTGTCCCTAGGTGGCGCCGGGCTCTCCCCGAAGGCCGATACCATTTTACTGGCCTTAATCGCCAAGGCCGATCTCGTGTTGACCATCGGTTACGATCCCATCGAAATGCGAGCGGGGTGGCTGGATGCTTTTCCGGCAACGGCGCAGGTCATTGATTTAACGGCCTATCCCGCCGACCACGGGATGCACCGGATTGATCAGCAGATCATTGGCCCGCTGCCCGGAACGATTGCCGCCTTAAACTGGGCCTTGGGCAAAGGATCGCCGTCGGGCCACTGGGCCGCAGGGCAGGCCGTGGCGGCGCGGACGGCCTTGGCGACGGCCTTTGCGCCCCCGACCCCCTGGGGGCCGCACGCGGTTTTCGCCACGCTGCAAGCCGCCTTACCGGAGAGTGCGACGGTGACGGTCGATAGTGGGGCCCATCGGATTTTATTTAGCCAGATGTGGCAAACCCGGCGTCCGCTATCGGTCCTGCAGTCGGCGGGTTTCTGTACGATGGGCGCGGCGCTGCCACTTGCCATTGGTGCCGCGCGCGCCGGGGCATCGGGGCCGGTGGTTGCCATTATGGGCGATGGCGGTCTTGAAATGACGGCAGGTGAGCTTGGCACCCTGCGCGATACGGGGCTGAAGGTGATCGTGCTGGTCGTTCAGGACGTTAGCCTTGCGTTGATTGCGCTGAAGCAAGCCCAAGCGGGTCTGGCCCCCGCCGGGGTGGCGATGGGACGAACCGATTATGCCGTATTGGCCCAGGCTTTCGGCGGGGTTGGCGTGACGGTGGCGAGCGCTGAGGCGCTGAAGGCGGCCCTCGATCAGGCGCTTTCGACCGATGGGTTTAGCCTGATCGCGGCGACCGTCGATGCGAACGCCTATCGCGGCGCCTTTTAGGCGCCTAGCCCGCCTGCTCGCGGGGCTGCTGCTCGCAGCCCCCGCCTTGGCCGGGGGGCAGATTACGGCGGAGACCCTCGACAGTCCCCGGCTGGGGCGCCCTTTGCCTTACCGGCTTTACACGCCCGGCGAGGGATCTGGGCGTTTACCAGTGCTGTATCTTTTCCATGGCTTGCGCGGCGATGAGACCGACTGGCCGAAGGACGGGGGGATTGCTGCGATTTTAGACGCGGCTATCCATGCGGGAGAGATCCCACCGCTCTTTGCCGTTATGCCCGGTGTTGGCAATAGCTGGTATGTGGATAGCGAGGCGTTTGGGCCGATAGCGACGGTTCTCTCCGACGATTTGCTCCCAGCGATTGATACGAAGCTTCCAACGCAGGCCTGTCGCACGGGCAGGGCCGTCGCGGGCTTATCGATGGGCGGGCTTGGGGCCGTACTACAAGGGTTGCGCCACCCGGACCGCTATGGGGCGATTATCAGCCTATCCGGGAGCCTGTTTGACCCCGTCCCACCGAATGCCGATCCGGCAGTCTTAGCGCGGTTTCGGATGTTTGGCCCGGTATTGGGGGTGCCAATCAGCGTCGAGCGCTACAACGCAGCGAACCCGTTTCTTACGCTGGCCGCACTACCCACTCAAGGCCCACGGCCTGACCTATGGGTCGCCGCGGGGGACGATGATTATCCGATGATCTTGGTCGGCAGCGCCAAACTGCACATCGAGGCGCAGCGAGCGGGGTTGGCGTCAGAGTTTCGGGTTATCGACGGTGGCCACGCTTGGGGCACGTGGCGGCGGGGGCTGTTCGACGCGCTGGTCTGGCTTGGCCCCCGCCTCAAGCCGTGTGCGGACTAAGCTTTTTTGCCACTCCACGGGGCGGACTTATACCAGCCCATCACGCGGGCGATACCGTAGAGGGTTAGAAAACCACCGAGGTTGATGATGATCTGCCCGAGAGGCCCATCGCCAACCTTAAGAATGATCAAGCCCGCGACATTGGCCACAATCATCCCCCCGACAAAAACCGATAACCCCTGCTGCCCTAAGTGTTCGAAGGGGCGCAAAATTCGGGCTTTCGCAATCCCTGGCCGGGCGATCAGAAGCCCGTGCAGCAGATAGGCGGTCGCGAGGAAATGGGCGAGACGGAACGGATCGAGATTGGTTTTATCAAGCTGCCCCCCAAGCGCGTGCCACAACGCGGCGTCGCCAAGGCCCAGGCCATCAGGCAACACCCGATAAATCACCCCGACCGCGACCATCCCCCAAGCGAGGACCGTGAGCGTCGCGGATCGGGGCGGCACGGGAAGCCAGCCGCGCTTGAAAGCAAAGCCAAGGAAGAAAATGACTTGCCAGGCAAACGGGTTGAGCAGCCAGTGGCGGCCTGTCGAACTATCAGCAATTGGATCTAATCCATAGGCCGCATTCGCAAGATAGAGCGCGAGCGAGACGACGAGCGGTAAGCGCCGGTCGAGCTTTTCCAGCAGCATCATGCCCGGCACCATCGCCAGTAGCACGATGTAAACCGGCATAATATCGAGCGATGCGGGCACCCAATGCAGCCAAAAAGCCTCGAAAATCGCCTGCGCGGGGCTCGCCAGCAAATGACCGACGCCCAAGGCGCCGACTAAGTCGCGCCCGGTCCAGACGCTGCCTTGGTAGGCGACGGCAATGATCGCGAAGAGCAAGAAGAGGTGCGCAACACCCAATTGGGCGCAGCGATAGGCGATCCGCCCGGCACCGGTCCAGAAGCCGTGCCGCAAAAAGGTTCCGCCAAAGGCGATGGCCGACGCTATTCCCGAGATAAAGACAAAGCTATCGGTCGCGTCGCTTAAGCCGAACCGGGCCGGAATGACGCTCCAAAGCCAGTTGCTGGGAACATGGGCAATAAAGATGATAAAGAGAGCGATACCGCGCACGACATCCAGCCGAGGATCGCGAACGCGGGCAGGGATCGCCAGGGACTTGGCGCTGTCTGTCTGGATGGCAGCGGGCACCGTCAGCGTCTCAAGCGCGAAGGACACGGACCAATCTCCTCAACGGGCGGCTGCAAGGCGCTTGGTGCGGATTAGTGCCCAGAGCGCCAGCAAATCCGACCGGCGCAAGTATGCGATGAGCAGGCCAAAAACCCAGACCGCGCAGGCTTTCTTGAACAGGTCGGCGCCATCATTGTAGGGATCGATGCCGAGCGGGCTGACGACGTGAAAGAAAATTGCACCGGTCATAATGCCGGTCGCCATGAGCGCCCCGATCGCTTGGGTACGCGGGTAGAGAATGAGCAGCGAGGCGATGAGTTCGGCGACACCCGTCCCGATCCGCATGGCGGCTTCGTAACCCGGAAAACCAAGCCATTTGGTTAGAATATCAAACAGATAAACGCTGCCTGGATGACCGGTGAATTTATATTGAAGATACCACAGGAAGACCCAGGCGATGAAGAGTGCCGGGGGCCAGGGAAGGAAGCGGTTCAGGGTGGCGGGCATAGCGGACCTCGGGATGAAAGGCGGTTGATGCTTGTTCGCTGCCACCACGGCGGGAGTTACAGAGGGCACGGTCGTAGCAGTTCAAATGTAAGCGCGAATTTCTCAGCACCTTTTGAATTCATCGTGTTTTGGCA